>JBIIDF010000401.1:0-2599 GCA_044238535.1 Vicinamibacterales bacterium | reverse complement strand
ACGCACGCGCCTGAGCGCATCAAACGAGGCGAGCGTGGGCCCGGCCACATACAGCCAGCCGTCGTGACTCATGGCCAGATGGAAGGCGGCCACACTGGGCGGCACCCGCGCAATGTCATCGGTGCGGCCCTTGCTGTCGATGCGGAAGATGGTGCCGCTGCGGTCGCCCACATACAGGCTGCCGTCGGGTCCGAACGCCAGGCCTGTCGCCACGCCAAGTTCCGAGGCAATGACGTCTGCGTGCCCGTCGGCCCCCACACGGTAGACACGCCCCTCGAAACGGCTCGACACGTAGAGCCGACCGTCAGGGCCCAGGGCCAGGGAGGTCGCGTTCACCACGCCATGCACGTAGGGCTCGCGCGCCCCGTCCGGTCGGACGCGGAACACCGAGATGGGCACATCCTGTCCGCGCGTGCCCGAGTAGGTGACAAACACGCTGCCATCGGGATGCGGCACAGGGCTGTCCACCTGATGCAGGCCCACCGCCAGCGTGTGGCCGACCTCGGCGTAGAGGGTGGATCCGGGCACGCTGTCGAGTTTCACCGGAACGGTGCCGCGCTCGACCTCCAGTGGCACATGCACGGCCATGCGCGCGGGAGACGCGAAGCTGATACGGGCCGCGGTGCTGCCGATGGCAACACCGGTCAGACTGGTGGTGGGCAAGTGCTCGCCGTGGATCCAGAGCCGTCCCCCAGGGATGACGCGGTGAGGCTCGAGATTGGTCAGCGGCGGCACAGGTCAGGTCTCGTCCAGTTCGAGGTTCCAGTATAGATAGTCGCGCCAGCTTTCGGGAGCATTCCGTCGCCCGATGGTGATGCGAATGGCCGGCGCGGCCGTCGGCCGGTGCGGGGGCCGCATCAGCCGCATCTTCGCCTCGGTCGGGGTGCGCCCACCTTTGCGCCGGTTGCAGGTAACGCAGCAGGTGACGATGTTCTCCCAGGCCTTGCGGCCGCCCTGCGACACGGGCACGACGTGATCGAACGTGAGTTCGGCGGTCTGGAACGGCCGTGCGCAGTACTGGCACGTGTAGGCGTCGCGCGCGTAGATGTTGGCACGCGAGAACGGCACCGAATCGAACCGCTGCGAGATGCGCACGTAGCGCAACAGGCGGATCACCGAGGGCAATTTGAGCGCAAAACTCACCGCGCGCACCTCACGGTCGTGGTGCGCAATGATTTCGACCTTGCCCTGGCACCACAGCGTGATGGCCTTTTGCCAGTGCACGACCTTGAGCGGCTCGAACGTGGCGTTCAGAAGGAGCGTCTGCTCCATGCGCGTCTCTTCTGCCGGATTCTGCACGGTTCGTCGCGCAGCGTCAAGGCGTGCCCGATGTACAGTAAAAGTTGTTTTCGCGGGCGTTACATGCGCGGCACGCACCTTCCCCCTGTGTCCCCGGGCTGGCAGAGCCCCCCTTGTCGGTTACTGGTGATGACGCTGGCCATCGCCGCCGCCACCGCCGCGTGCAGCAGTGCGGGCGGTCCCCTGCATCCGTTCCCTGTGCCGGGCCGGCCACCGGCCGCCGCCAGCAGTCCCGTCGCCGCCGATGGGCGGGCCATCAGCCAGGCGGCACTCGATCTGCGGGGCGTACCCTACCGCTACGGAGGCAGCACGCCCGAGTCGGGCTTCGATTGCAGCGGACTGGTGCAGTGGGTCTTCAGGCGGGCCGGAATCATCCTGCCGCGTGAAACGCAGGATCAGTTCCTGTTAGGAGCCACCGTCAAGCGCGAGGCCCTCGCGCCCGGCGATCTGGTCTTCTTCACCACCGGCCGACACCCCGCGTCGCATGTCGGCATCGTGATTGGTCCCGATGCCTTTGTGCATGCGCCCAACAGCCGCGGCGTCGTGCGCGTCGAGCGGCTGTCGTCCAGGTACTGGCAGCGGCGCTATGTGGGCGCCCGCCGCCCCCACGCCCGACCTACGACGCGCTAGGCCCCATGCGGCGCAGCACGATCTGCTGGCGCCGCAAAAGGCGCCGTGTGGGCTTCCCGGGGTTGTGTACGCGAGGGTTGATGATGGCCCCGGCCAGCAGCGCGGCCTCTTCACGGGACAGGGTGGCGGCGGTCTTCCCGAAGTATGTCCGGGCCGCGGCATCAACACCGAAGATACCGTCGCCCCACTCGATGACGTTGAGGTAGATCTCGAGAATGCGGCGTTTGGAGAGGCTCGCTTCCAGTCGGCGAGTGATGAATACCTCGCGCAGTTTTCTCAGGGGATTGCGCGAGGGCGACAGGTAGAGATTCTTTGCCAGCTGCTGCGTGATGGTGCTGGCCCCGCGCGAGAATCGGCCTTCTTCCCAGTTGCGTTCCATCGACGCCTTCACTTCGGTGAGGTCGATGCCGTCGTGGTCGAAGAACGCGGCGTCTTCCGTCACAATCACCGCCCGCCGCAGATCGGCGGCGATCTGGTGGTAGGGGACCCAGCGGCGGCGGATGGCCAGGGTGCGGCCGTCCTGCGCCGCCTCCTCCTTCCGCAGTTCCACGAAAGCCGTCGTGGTGGGGTTGGTGCGGGCAAGCCCGCGGACATCGGGCAGCGTCAGGTACGAAAAGCAGAAGGCCCCGAAGGCCACGCCCAGCGCGGCCGAGAGAGACGTCCTGACGCG
>JBIIDF010000400.1:0-2600 GCA_044238535.1 Vicinamibacterales bacterium | reverse complement strand
GTCGATCTCCTCATCACCGGCGGCATCGTCGTCACGATGAATGACGAGCGACAGGTTCTGAATCCCGGGGCCGTGGCCATCGCCGACGGCCGCATCACGGCCGTCGATACGCCCGAGCGCCTCGCAGCCGAGTTCAGGGCCAGCGAGACCATCGATGCCACCGGGCACGTGGTGATGCACGGGCTCATCAATACGCACACGCACGCGCCGATGGTGATGTTCCGGGGGCTGGGCGATGACCTCGCCCTGATGGACTGGCTGAACCAGTACATCTTCCCAGCCGAAGCGAAGACCGTGTCGCCCGAGTTCGTGCGCGCCGGGGCCGCGCTGGCCAGCCTCGAGATGATTCGGTCGGGCACGACCACCTTCGTCGACATGTATTACTTCGAAGAGGAAATCGCCGAGGTCGCCCGCCAGGCCGGGCTGCGCGGTGTGCTCGGGCAGACCATCATCCAGTTTCCGGTAGCCGACGCGCCGACGCCCCAGGACGCACTCGCGCGGACCGAGGCGTTCATCACGCGCTTCAAGGGCGACCGCCTCATTACGCCCGCCGTCGCGCCGCATTCGATGTACACACTCGAGGCCGACACGCTGAAGGCCACACGCGCCCTGGCCACGCGTCACGGTGTGCCGCTGCTGATTCATCTGGCCGAGACACGCGACGAGGTGGCGACCGCGCGCGAGCGCTATCAGACGACACCGACCCGCTGGCTCGAGAGCCTCGGCTTCTGGGGGCCGCACACGCTGGCCGCCCACGGCGTGTGGGTGCCCCGGGCCGACATCACGCTCCTGGCTGAACGCGGCGTCGGCCTGTCACACAATCCCGAAAGCAACATGAAGCTGGCGAGCGGCACCGCGCCGGTACCGGCCTATCTGAAGGCGGGTGTCGCGCTTGGCCTCGGCACCGATGGGGCTGCCAGCAACAACGACCTCGACATGTTCGATGCCATGCGCCTGGCGTCGTTCCTCCACAAGCACGCCACGGGCGACCCTACGGTGGTGCCGGCCAGACAGGCTCTCGAACTGGCCACGCTCGGCGGTGCCCGTGCCCTGGGCAGACAGCGCGAGCTGGGCAGCATCGAAACCGGCAAGCGCGCCGACGTCATCGTCGTCGGCATGGACCAGGCGAAGCAGACGCCGATGTACGACCCGGTCTCGCACCTCGTCTACACGACTGACGGAGACGATGTGCGCGACACGGTGATTGAGGGGCGCGTGGTGATGCGGAACCGGCAGGTGCTGACGCTGAAGGAAGCCGAGGTGCTGGCGCAGGCCCGGCAGATGGCCGGGCGCGTGCGCGAGGCCGTCGCCCAGACTCGGGCGCAGGCGGGGGCCCCGACGGTCGGAACGACTGCGGCGGCAGCGGACGCTGGCGCGCCCTCGGGCGCGGCCGCGAAGGCCCGGCCCTAGCTAACTGTCGAGGCAGCCGATGTAGGGCAGGTTGCGATACTGCTCGTCGTAGTCGAGGCCATACCCCACGACGAAGTGGTCGTCGATGGTGAAGCCGATGAACTCGACCGGCACGTCGACCTTCCGCCGCGAGGGCTTGCTCAGCAGGCACGCCGTCCGCAGCGACTTCGGATTCCGCAGCCGCAACAGGTCCTGCAGGTAGTGCAGCGTCAGGCCCGTGTCGACGATATCCTCGACGATGACGACGTGGCGGCCGTCGAGGCTGGCATCCACATCCTTGAGCATGCGCACTTCGCCCGACGAACTGGTGCCGCTGCCGTAGCTCGACACCGCAATGAAGTCGATGGTGACCCGGCCGGGCACGGCGCGGATGAGGTCGGCCATGAAGGGCACGGCGCCCTTGAGGACGCCGACAAAGTGGATATCATCCTCGGGAACGTCGGCACGAATCTCGGCGGCCAGATCGGCCACTCGGGTGGCCAGCGTGGACGGGTCGAACAGCACACGGGGCGACAGCATGACGCCGGGCAGCGTACCATAAGGGCGGGGGAGCGACAGGCGCCAATGAAGACGTTCAGTATCATCACCGAAGCCGACGCGCGGCTGCTTGACCGCGGCTCGACGGTGACGCTCGCCCAGGGTGGGCACATCACGCCGCTGGCCCTCGATACCCTGCGCGAGCGGAAGGTGACGGTGCTCTCACCGGTGCCGGGCATCGACCTGGCCACCCTCGCCCCGCCCATGCCCGTCCGCCGCGTGGCGCTCGGCGGTGACCACACGTCACTGGCCCTCAAGGCCCGGCTGCTCGCACACCTCCGGCAGGAGGGACTGGCGGTGGTCGACGTGGGCACGCACACGCCCGATGCGGTCGACTATCCCGACATTGCGGCCCAGGTCGCTCGCCTGGTGGCGCGGCACGAGGCCGATGCGGGCATCGTCATTGACGGGGCCGGCATCGGGTCGGCGATGGCGGCCAACAAAATCGACGGCATCCGTGCGGCCTGCTGCCTCACGCCCACGCTGGCCCGTTATGCGCGCGAGCACAACGGTGCCAACGTCATGACGCTCGGCAGCACGCTGGTGACGACCGACGAGGCGCTCGACCTCGTGCGCATCTTCCTCGGCACCCCGACCACCGAGTCGCGTTACCTGCGGCGTCTGCAGAAGTTGCAGGCCCTGGAACAGTCGCA
>JBIIDF010000399.1:0-2610 GCA_044238535.1 Vicinamibacterales bacterium | reverse complement strand
CGCCCCAGCGCTCCAGCAGGCGTCCGGTGCGGGTGCGGGTGCGTTCTTCGAGCGGGATGAACCGCACGAACCGTGACGACAGCATGGGATCGAGCGTGAAGGCGATGAGCAGCGACATGGCCACCGCAAATGCAATCGTGAGCGCGAACGACTTGAAGAACTGTCCGACCATTCCGGTCATGAATCCGACGGGCAGGAAGACCGCCAGAATGGTGAAGGTGGTGGCCATCACGGCCAGTCCGATTTCCGATGTGCCGACGCGTGCGGCCGTCACCGGATCGGCACCCTCTTCCATGTGGCGATAAATGTTCTCACGCACCACCACGGCGTCGTCGATGAGGATGCCAATAACGAGAGACAGCGCCATGAGCGTCATCATGTTGATGGTGAAGCCCACGACATACATGAAGAAGAACGTGGCAATCACCGAGGTCGGCAGTGCCAGCGCGGTGATGAGCGTGGAGCGCCAGTCGCGCATGAAGATGAAGACGATCAGCACGGCCATGATGCCGCCAAAGACGATGTGGCCGCGCACCTCGCGGACGTTTTCGCGGATGCCGTCGGCGTCGCTATGCACCTGGCGAATCGACAACTGCGGGAACTGAGGCGAGAGGCGCGCCAGCGCGTCTTCCACCTTGGTGGCAATATCGACGGTGTTGGCGCCGGACTGTTTCCGAATCGAGAACGAGACGGCATCCGACCCGTCGAGGCGCGTGGTCGATGACTTCTCGGCGAAGCCGTCGACGACCGTGGCCACGTCGCGGACACGTACCGTCGAGCCACCGGTGGACCGCAGAATGACCTGTTCGATTTCCGCGGCCGAGACGAACTCGCCCTTTGTACGCAGGGAGACGGCACGCCCGTCACGCTTGACCTGGCCTCCGGGGACATCGAGATTCTCGGCGGTCAACTTGGAGGCGACTTCCGTCAGCGGCAGATTGAGGGCCTCCAGACGGCGAGGGTCGAGATTGACCTGAATTTCGCGCACCTCGCCGCCGTTGACCTGGACCGCCGCCACCCCCTCGATTTGCTCCAGCAGGGGTTTCAGGTCGTCCTCAATCTGTCGGCGCGTGACGTCGCTGGGCTGCGATGAGCCCACAGCGAACACCATGATGGGCAGGGCGGCCACGTCGAAGCGCTCGATGATCGGATCCTTGATGTCCTGAGGCAGGCGTCCTCGAATCGCGGCCACCTTCTCGCGGACCTCTGCGGTGGCCGCCTGGGGGTCGACTTCCAGCTGCAGTTCCACGCCCACGCGCGCGAATCCCTCAGTCGATGTCGACATGACCTTCTTTACACCGTTGATGCCGGCCACGGCATCCTCGATGGGTTTGGTTACCAGCGTTTCCACTTCTTCCGGTGCGGCGCCCGGGTAGATGACCGCGACGTTGACGAAGGGCAGGTTCACTTCGGGGAACAGGTCGATCCCGAGGCGTGCGATGGAGACCAGTCCCAGCACGACGAAGCTGGCAATGACCATCGTGGCGAAGACGGGACGCTTGATTGAGGTGTCAGAGATCCACATGGCAGAGTCCGATGAGGTCCGTGCTTACTGAACGGGGACCGCGCGCACACGGGTCCCGGGGGCAAGGGGGCGCTTGGCATCGGCCAGCACCTGGTCGCCGGCCTTGAGGCCGGACAGGATTTGGATGCGCCGACCGTCACGGGCCCCTTCGGTCACGGGCACCGTCACGGCCTGGTCGCCGTTGATGCGGATCGCCACCCGGACACCGTCGCGTGTGGCGATGGCGTCGGTGGGCACGAGCAGCGCATCGGCCTGGTCAGACTCGATGATGCGGGCCGCGGCATACATGCCGGACAGCAGCAGGCGGTTGTCGTTCGGGACGCGCAGTTCCACGCGGAACTGGCGGTTCCGCTCGCTGACTTCGGGCGCGATGTTCGCGACCTCCGCCGCAAACACCTGCCCGGGCTTGGCCTGTACGTCGACGCGCGCCCGCATGCCCGGACGCAGACGGCCGGCTTCGAGTTCGGAGACACCGGCTTCCAGCTTCATCTGCCGGAGGTCAGCCACCACGACGACCGGGCGGTCTGTGGGCATCGCGCCTGGGTCGTAGTTGCGTTCGACCACGAAGCCGGTGACGGGCGAAGTCAGCGTCGTGTCGCGCTGAAACTCGCGGGCGCGGCGCTGTGCGGCTTCGGCCTGCGCGAGGGTCGCCGTCGCCAGGTCGCGCTGAGCCGTGGCGGCGCGGTGAGCCGTCCGCGCCCCATCGAGACGCTGGCGGGGCAGCGCGCCCTTGTCGAACAGCACCGTGGCGCGTTCGAACTCGAGGAGTGCGTTCGCGAGGGACGCCTCGGCCGTCTCAAGACCGGCACGAGCGACGGCTACGGCGGCGGTGGCCGCATCGGCCTGGGCGTCAATTTCGCGGCGGTCCAGCGTGGCGACGGGCTGTCCCGCCGTGACCGGGTCCCCAATGTCGACCAGGACACGCTCGAGCGTGCCGGGCAGCCGGGGCTTTACAGCCACGCGCGCCCGGGGGGCCAGGGTGCCGGAGAGGTCGAGCGACTGTTCGATGGTGCCTCGGGTGGCCGTGACGACCGGGACGTCGACCGTGAGTGGCGCAGCGGCGGCCGCTGCGGGTTCCTGCGCCG
>JBIIDF010000095.1:0-9492 GCA_044238535.1 Vicinamibacterales bacterium | reverse complement strand
CAATTTCGGCCGTGCTCTCGAAGTTCGGGGCACCGTTGCTGACTTCACGCAGCGGGTTGGGGTAGCTCTTGGCCAGGGCCAGACCCACGGGGTTGAGGCGGTTGGCCGGAATGACGTTACCCGGGAAGGGCGTGCGGCCCGTGCCATCGGCGTTGCCGGTGAGCGGGTCGAAAATCACCACGGGGTTGCCTGCGGCGTCAGTCGACCGTGAAAAGTCGCCCGCGCGCTCACGGGCGGTCGGGAAGCGCAGCGCGCCGTTGCGCGTCGTGTTCGAGCCGTAGCCTTCAACCGAACCCCAGAAAAACGTGCGGTTCTTGATGATGGGACCGCCGAAGCCACCGCCACCGAGGTGGAAGTAGGTCTGCGGCAGCGGCACGTTGGCCAGATTCGAGAAGAAGTTGTTGGCCGTGCCCCAGCGGGGACGCGCCTGATAGAACCCGCTGCCCGCGAACCGGTTGCCGCCCGACTTGGTGGCGGTGTTGAAGATGCCGCCGCCCGTGCGTCCGGTTTCTGCGTCGTAGGTGTGCACCTGCACCGCCACGTCTTCCAGGGCTTCGATCGAGGGGTTGGCCGACGCGCGGTTGCGCAGGTCGGTCACCGGCACGCCGTCGACCAGGTAGTTGTTGCCGCGGCGGGCACCGCCGCCGAGCGACAGCAGCGACGCGTTGGTCTGGTCCTGCTGGCGGTTGAACTGCGCGTCGCCCGAGGCCACGACCGTGGGAATGGTGACGGCGAAGAGGAACGCCGAACGGCCACCCGAGGGCAGCGTGTTCAGCTGCTCGGTGTTGATGACCGCACCAGTCGACGCCGTGGAGGTGTCAATCAGCGGAGCCTCGCCAGTGACCGTAATGGTCTCTTCCAGCGCACCGACCTCGAGCGTCACGTCCACCGTGACGAACTGCTGTGCGCTGACGCGCACGCCCTTCTGCTCGTAGGACTTGAACCCCGTCAGCGTCGCCCGCACCGTGTACACGGCGGGAGGCACGGCTGCGAAGTTGTAGAGGCCCTGCTCATTCGACACGGCCTCACGGGCCACGCCTGTTCCTTCGTTGACCAGCTGCACGGTCACGCCGGGGATGACCCCGTTGGCGTCCTTCACGGCTCCTCGCAGGCCGCCCGTAAAGGTCTGCGCAGCGGCCGAGCTGGCAACCACGAGCACCGCCAGAGCTACGACCACGTTCCTAAAGAGGCTTCTCATTCTGCTGTTCCTCCACGATTCCTGTTCGGCATGTGTCACCGAACAGGCACGTCCCTTCTCCACCTCGCGACAAACGCAAACCACGCAGCAGTTGCCGTCGTCTGAAGACGGAGACCGCGCGTGCACGGCACATTTGTAGACAAATGGCCGCCGACGGAGCATACGGCACCTCGCCGACGGTGTGCAAGTGTCGGATACACGCCCGTCTGCCCGGCCGCATGATTCATTTTTTTGGATCAGTAACCGCTCCCTCGCTCGCCGACCCCACCAGCGCGGCATACTTGGCTAGCACCCCCGCTGTCACGGTCGACCGCCGCGGTCGCCAGGCCTTCCTGCGCCGGGTCAGCTCTGACGCCGTCACCGCCAGCGTGATGCTCCGCGCCCGCGCATCAATCACGATGCGGTCACCCGTCTTCACGAGGGCCAGCGGCCCGCCCAGCGACGCCTCCGGAGAGACGTGCCCCACCACAAAGCCGTGGGTGCCGCCGCTGAAGCGTCCGTCGGTAATGAGCGCCACATGCGCCCCGAGCCCCCGCCCCATCAGCGCGCTGGTCGGTGACAGCATCTCGCGCATACCCGGACCGCCCTTGGGTCCTTCGTAGCGAATCACGACGACATCGCCCGCCTTCACGCGGCCGCCCAGAATGGCCTGCTGCGCCCGTTCCTCCCCATCAAACACCCGCGCGCGCCCTTCGAAACGTTCCCCTTCCTTGCCCGAGATTTTCGCCACGGCGCCGTCGGGCGCCAGGTTGCCGCGCAGCACCACCAGATGGCTCTCGGGCTTGACCGGCGCACAGAACGGGCGCACCACCAGCTGGTCGGTCGGGTAGTCGGCCACCCCGCGCAACGACTCGGACAGCCGCTGGCCTGTCACGGTCAGCGCATCGCCGTGCAGCAGGCCGCGATCGAGCAGGCGCTTCATCAGCGGGGTGACGCCCCCGATGCGTACGAGCTCGGCCATCATGTAGGTGCCGCTCGGCCGCAGGTCGGCCAGCACGGGCACCCGCCGGCCGATGCGCGTGAAGTCGTCTATGGTCAGCTGCACCCCTGCCGTGCGCGCCATCGCCAGCAGGTGCAGCACAGCATTGGTCGATCCGCCAAGAGCGATCACCACCGTGATGGCGTTCTCGAACGCCTTCCGCGTGAGGATGTCGCGCGGCCGCAGGTCGTGCGCCAGGGCATCGACCACCACCCGTCCCGCGGCTTCGGCATCACGCCGCTTGGCGTCCGACACCGCGGCCTGCGCCGAGCTGTTCGGCAGGCTCAGCCCCAGCGCCTCGATCGCGCACGCCATGGTGTTGGCCGTATACATGCCGCCGCACGAGCCCGCCCCCGGACACGCATGCTGCTCCAGATCGGCCAGGTCGGCATCGGTCATGCGTCCCGCCGCGTGCTTCCCCACCGCCTCGAAGACCGTGACGATGTCGACGGGCTGCCCCTGCCAGAGGCCGGGCATGATGGTGCCGCCGTAGACGAACACCGACGGGCGGTTCAGCCGCGCAAGTCCCATCACCATGGCGGGCATGTTCTTGTCGCACCCGCCGATGGCCACCACGCCGTCGAAGCCCTCCGCACCCACCACGGTTTCGAGCGAGTCGGCAATCACCTCGCGCGACACGAGCGAATAGCGCATCCCGTCGGTGCCCATCGAGATCCCGTCAGACACCGTAATCGTGTGGAACGCGACCGGGCGCGCGCCCGCGGCGGTGACGCCGGCGCTGGTTGCACGCACCAGGTCGTCGAGATGGATGTTGCACGGCGTGACGGCACTCCACGAGCCGCAGACGCCAATCTGCGGCTTGCGGAAGTCGTCGCGCGTGAAACCGACGGCATGCAGCATGGCGCGGCCGGCGGCGCGGGCCGGGCCGTCAACCACGGCCGACGAATATGGACGAGGCAGC
This sequence comes from Vicinamibacterales bacterium, assembly GCA_044238535.1. GTDB lineage: Bacteria > Acidobacteriota > Vicinamibacteria > Vicinamibacterales > UBA2999 > VFZN01. The sequence goes on along the minus strand of JBIIDF010000095.1, from coordinate 6,393 downwards.
GAGGTGGAGAGGGGCGCTGAGGGTGACGTAGACCGCGACGGGCGGCGAGTAGGCATGGCGCCTCAGCCTAACGGCCCCCGTCCGGCGACACAAGCCCCGTGCCTCCCGTCCTCTGGTATTCTCCCCGTGGAGGGATTCGATGATCACACTCAAGACGGTGCTGGTACCCACCGACTTCAGCCCCACCTCGGAGCAGGCGCTCCGCTACGCCAAGGCAATGGCCGATGCCTTCGGCGCGACGCTGCACATCATTCACGTCATCGAGGAGCCCTACGGCCAGCCGTGGGCCGTCGAGGCCTACGGGTTCTCGCTCGCGGCACTGCAGGACGAGTGGGTCAAGGAGGCACAGAAGCGCATCGCGACAGTGCTGACGCCCGATGAACAGCAGCGCTACCGCGCCGAAACCAGCACGGTGCTGGGGCACCCGGTCAGCGAAATCCTGAACTACGCGCGCGACCGGCAGGTCGATCTCATCGTGATGGGCACCCACGGGCGCGGCCCGCTTGGGCACGTAGTGATGGGCAGTGTGGCCGAACGCGTGGTCCGTCGGGCGCCGTGCCCGGTGCTGACCGTGCGCCCCGAGGAGCACGAGTTCATCAGCTGACACCGGCGCCCCTCTCGGGGCGCGTCAGTCTTTTCCAGACATGCGACGTCGCGCCCGACGCTCATCGCGCGTCGGGCGTGCCTTCGTCTGGGACGCCGCCCGGTAGATGCGTTCGATCCGCCGCATCTCCACCTCCTGAGGCGTCGGCGCGGGCGTCTGATCGTCATACAGCGCGCGGGCCTCGGCCTTGGGCACGTGAGACTCCGCCACCCCGACCACCACGACCGTTTGCCGTCGGCCCAGCGGACGCTGCAGTTCCAGCCGCTCGCCGCCCTTCAGCTCGCGATGCGTCTTGGCGGCCACGCCGTTGATGCTCACCTGCCCGAGCCGACAGGCTTTCTGTGCCTCAGACCGCGTGCGGTAGAGGCAGGCCACGTCCAGCCAGATATCGAGTCGCACGCCCACCCGAAAATCATATGATCGGACGCATGGCCTCGTCGTCTTCCGTCCGACCCCTGCCGTCGCGCGCCGTGCTGCTCGTCATGGCGGCGCTCGTGTTCTTCGTCGTCCCGGGCGTGCTGTCCCTGGCGGTCGACTGGCTCTGGTTCGCCGAAGTGGGCCACCTGCCGGTGTTGACCCAGAGCCTGTCGGTCCAGGCGCTGCTCGGCACGGCGGTGTTTACGGTGGCGGGCGCATGGCTCGTCGTCCATTTCCGGCTGGCCGCCTCTGCCCTGAGGGTGGAACAGGCCCCATTCCAGACCGCAGAAGGATTCACCGTCTCGCTCCCCAGTCGGACGCAGGTCCTGCCGCTGGCCATGATCGCGGCCATCGGCGGGGCCCTGCTGCTGGCGTCGTACGCCTCCGTCGGCAGCCCGACACTGCTGTGGTGGTGGCACCAGGTGCCCTTCGGCCAGGCGGACCCGCTGCTGGGCTACGACCTGGCGTTCTACGTGTTCACGCTGCCCGCGCTTGAACTGCTGCGCAACCTGGCGTTCACGCTCGTGCTGCTGACCGCGGCCGGCACCGCGGTCCTCTACACCATGGCCGGTCAGCTGGCGATCAGCCCCTTCGGCCTGCGTCTGGGCTCACAGGCCCGGGTGCATGCCGCCTGGATCAGTGCCGCGGCGTTTGCGGTGCTGGGCCTCAGCGCCTGGCTCACCCGGCTCAGCTACCTCGTGATGCCCTCCGGCATCATTCACGGGGCCAGCTACGCCGATGTGCATGCGCGCATGCCGGCGGCGCTGCTGCTGGCCGCCGTCGCGGCGGTCGGCACGATACTGTCCATCGGCGCCGCCCGCAGTGGCCGTCTGCGACAGGTCGCCCTCGCGGCCGGACTGTATGGCGTGGTCGTCGTCGGTGGGCAGGTGTATGCCAGCCTGCTACAACGCTTCGTCGTGTCCCCCAACGAACAGGTCCGCGAGGCGCCCTACATCGAGTTCAACATCGCCGCCACGCGGCACGCCTTCGGACTTGACCGGGTCGTCGAACGAGAGCTGTCCGGCGACGCCGACCTGACGGCGGCCGACATCGCGAAGCACCGGTCGACGCTGGACAACGTGCGCCTGTGGGACCACCAGCAGCTGCTCGAGACCTTCGGGCAGATTCAGGAAATCCGCACCTACTACGATTTTGTGGCCGTCGACAACGATCGCTACACCCTGAACGGCCAGCTGCGCCAGGTGATGCTGTCGGCCCGTGAGCTCAACCCGGCCGCCCTGCCCAACCGCACCTGGATCAACGAGCGGCTGGTGTTCACCCACGGCCACGGACTCACGCTGGGCCCGGTCAATCAGGTCACCCCCGAAGGGTTGCCTGTACTGTTCGTGCGCGACCTGCCGCCGGTCGCCTCCGGCGGCCCGTCCATCACCGAACCCAGCATCTATTTCGGCGAGCTCTCGAATGAATACGTCATCGCCCGCACCCGCGCGCGCGAGTTCCACTACCCCAAGGGCGACGACAACGTGTTCGTCGACTACGCAGGGTCGGGCGGCATTCCCCTCGACAGCCTCACACGCAAGCTCCTCTTCGCGCTGCACTTCCGCGCGTATCAGCTCCTGCTCAGCGACGACATCACCGACCAGAGCCGGGTCCTCTTCGACCGGCAGATCCGCGCGCGTGTCACCAAGATCGCCCCGTTTCTCACCTACGACGACGACCCGTATCTGGTGATCGACCAGGGGCGGCTCTTCTGGATTCAGGACGCCTACACGACCAGCGCCCGCGTGCCCTACTCCACCGAGGCGGCGCGCGGTGTGAACTACATCCGCAACGCCGTCAAGGTCGTCATCGATGCCTACCACGGCACCGTCACCTTCCACGTGGCCCAGCCCGATGACCCGATCATCCAGACGATGGGTCGTGCGTTCCCGACGCTGCTGCGCCCGCTGTCGGAGATGGCGCCGGGCCTGCGCGAGCACGTGCGCTATCCGGAAGGCATCTTCAATCTGCAGACGCAGGTGTATTCGACCTACCACATGACCAGCCCCGCGATCTTCTATAACAAGGAAGACCAGTGGGAAGTACCGGCAATCGATCGTGGCGGCGAGTCGGTGCGCATGGAGCCGTACTACACACTGATGACCCTGCCCGGCGAGCAGTCCGCCGAGTTCATCCAGATGCTGCCGTTCACGCCCCGCCGCCGCGATAATCTCGCCTCATGGATGGTGGCCCGGAGCGACGGCGACCACTACGGCGAAATTCAGGTCTTCCAGTTTCCCAAACAGAAACTCATCTTCGGACCGCGGCAGGTGGTGGCCCGCATCAACCAGGACCAGGTGATTTCTCCGCAAATCACCCTCTGGGGACAGCAGGGGTCGGAAGTCATCCAGGGCACGCTGATGGTCATCCCCATCGAGGAATCGCTCATCTACGTGCGTCCCCTGTATCTGCGCGCACAGGCCGGACGTATTCCCGAGCTCACCCGCGTGATCGTCGCCTACAACAACCGCATCGTCATGGACCGCACGCTCGATGCCGCGCTCGCGCAGCTCTTTGAAGGGGCCCGCCCGTCGGTGGCGCCCACGTCCGCGGGCGGATCGGCACCGCCGCCCTCATCCCTGGCGCCCGCTCCCGCCACGCCAGGCGCGCCCGCAGCCGGCGCGACGTCGGCATCACTGGCCGAGCAGGCACGCCAGACCTACGAACGTGCGCTGGCGGCCCAGCGGGCGGGCGACTGGGCGAGCTACGGCGACGAGATTGCCCGCCTTGGTGATCTGCTGGCGCGTCTGCAACCCTGACCTCCCCGCTCATGTCCACCTCGTTGCCTCCTCTGACCCTGCGGGACGTGCATCAGCGACCGCTGCGCAACGTGCGGCTGTCGGTGACCGACCGGTGCAACCTCCGGTGTCAGTACTGCATGCCCGAAGACGACTACGCCTGGCTCCCCCGGCACGACATCCTGCAGTTCGAGGAAATCGAACGGCTCGTCGACGTCTTCCTGACCCTGGGGGTGGACAAAGTCCGGATCACCGGTGGCGAACCGCTCCTGCGCCGCGATGTCGCCGACCTCGTCGGTCGTCTGGCGTCACGACAGGGCATCCGTGACCTGGCCATGACGACCAACGGAGTCCTGCTGAGAGCCGCCGCCCCGGAACTGAAGCGTGCAGGACTGCACCGCCTCACGGTGAGTCTCGATACACTGCAGGCCGACCGGTTCGAACGCCTGAGCCGTTCGGCGGAATTTCATCGGGTGCTCGATGGTCTTGAGGCCGCGGCCGAGTACTTTCCCGGCTTCAAGATCGACACGGTGGCCATCCGCGGTGTCAACGACGACGAAGTGATTGCGCTGCTCGACCGTGCACGCGAACTCGGGGCCGAGCTGCGCTTCATCGAATACATGGATGTCGGCGGCGCGACGCACTGGAGCCAGTCGCAGGTGGTGTCGCGGGCCGAACTGCTGGGCATGATCGCAGCGCACTACGGCGAGGTCGCTTCGGTCGACCGCGTGGATGCCGCCCCTGCCGACCGGTTCCGCCTGCCGCATGGACAGACCTTCGGCATCATCGCCTCGACGACGACGCCGTTTTGTGCCGACTGTGACCGCAGCCGTCTGACGGCCGACGGACTCTGGTATCTGTGTCTCTATGCGGCCCGCGGCACCGACCTTCGGGGACCGCTCCGCGGCGGTGCCAGCGCAGATGCGCTGGCCACACTCATCCGGGGCGTGTGGCAGGCGCGCACGGACCGGGGCGCAGAAACGCGACAGGCGGTGCGGGCTGACGCCCCATTCATTCCCCTGTCGGCGCTCAAGCGCGACCCGCACCTCGAAATGCACACGCGGGGCGGTTAGGCGCCGCCCCGCGCGGTGTCTGCCGACGCGCGACTCCGCTCCCTACTGCACCGCGGGCGTCGCGCAGTGTGTGGCGTAGGCCGCCTGGAGGCGGGCCGCAATGCCATCGGCGCTGTTCTGCTCGATCTCGCGCCGCTCCATCATGTAGACCAGTACGCCGTCTTTCATGATGGCGACCGACGGCGACGACGGCGGATAGGGGGCGAACAGCTCGCGGGCACGCGTGGTCGCCTCGACGTCGGCCCCAGCGAAGACCGTGACGAGGTGGTCAGGACGGGCCCCTGCACGGAGCGACAGCGCAATGCCGGGGCGCGCCTTGCCGGCCGCACAGCCGCAGACCGAGTTGACCACCACCATGGTCGTGCCGGGACGACCGACGGCGGCGTCGACCGCATCGGGTGACGTGAGTTCTTCGAAACCGAGTCGGGTCAGTTCCGACCGCATCGGCGCAATGAACGGCTCAGGATATCGCTGCATCATGGTCTTCTGGCTTTCTCCGTGTCGCGCACGTATGCGCATGTGATGAGATGCCTCCGTCCCGCAGCAGGTTGCGTCCCCAGCGGGCACCGCACCCCTGACGGCCACGAATGACGTCTTACGTGTGGCCTATGGTACCTGCTCTCCGCATCCGTTCGCTCAACGAGGCCCCGATTCGGGCCGACCGCCCCATGGTGCTCTACTGGATGACCGCCTTCCGGCGCACCCGGTCGAACTTTGCGCTCGAGCGCGCGGTCGAGCACGCCGAGGCGCTGCGCCGGCCCCTCGTCGTCCTTGAGGCGCTGCGGGTCGGTTACCCGTGGGCCTCTGACCGGCTGCACCAGTTTGTCATCGACGGCATGCGCGATAACGCCGCGGCGCTGGCGGGCCGTGCCGGCGTGACCTACGTGCCCTATCTGGAACCCACCGCCGGCGAGGGCCGGGGACTCCTCGAAGCGTTGGCGCAGTCAGCCGCGATTGTCGTGACGGACGACTTCCCCTGCTTCTTCCTGCCCCGAATGGCCGCGGCGGCGGCGGCCCGCCTCGACGTCCGGCTGGAGTCCGTGGACGCCAACGGCCTGCTGCCCATGCGCGCCGTTGATCAGGTCTATCCAACGGCCTACGCCTTCCGGCGTGCCCTGCAGAAGACCCTGCCCGCGCATTTTGCCGACCGACCCGAGGCCGAGCCGACCGCACGTCTGGCCCCCCTGCCCGCGTGGGCCGTCCCCGCAGACATCCGCCAGCGCTGGCCCCATGCCCTCGAGTGGCTCGACACAGGCGGCGCGGTGAGCCAGTTGCCCATCGACCATTCCGTGGGCACGGCCCCCACCACCGGCGGCGCCGTCGCAGCGGCCCGTCGGCTGCAGAGCTTCCTCGACCACGATATCGCCCTGTACGGCACCGGGCGCAACGACCCGGACAATGACGTCTCGAGCCGGCTGTCGCCGTATCTGCATTTTGGCCACATCGGACCTCATGAGGTGTTTGCCGAGGTGATGCGACGCGAGGGCTGGCTGGGCCAGGTGTCCGGACGCACCGCCGGGAAGCGCGAGGGCTGGTGGCAGGTATCACCGCACGCCGAGTC
>JBIIDF010000398.1:0-2614 GCA_044238535.1 Vicinamibacterales bacterium | reverse complement strand
ACGCGCAGGCCTACCGCGAAATCTCGCTGCTGCTGCGGCGTCCTCCCGGCCGCGAGGCGTACCCGGGCGACGTGTTCTATCTGCACTCGCGCCTCCTCGAGCGTGCGGCGAAGCTCAACGATTCGCGTGGTGGCGGATCGCTGACCTCGCTGCCGATCATCGAAACGCAGGCGGGCGACCTGTCGGCGTACATTCCGACGAACGTCATCTCCATTACCGACGGCCAGATCTTTCTGGAGTCTGACCTGTTCAATCAGGGGGTGCGTCCGGCGATCAACGTCGGCAACTCGGTTTCGCGCGTGGGTGGTTCGGCGCAGATCAAGGCGATGCGGCAGGTGGCCGGCACGCTGCGACTCGACCTCGCGCAGTACCGCGAACTGGCGGCCTTCGCCCAGTTCGGCAGCAGTGACCTCGACAAGGCCACGCAGCAGCAGCTCAACCGCGGCGCGCGTCTCGTCGAGATCCTGAAGCAGGCGCAGTATCAGCCGCTGCCGGTGGAACAGCAGGTGGTCATCATTTACGCTGGCACCAACGGATATCTCGATGCCGTGGCGGTAAATGATGTGCGCCGGGCCGAGGGCGAGCTGCACCGCTTCATGACGTCGCGTTACGGTACGGTGCTCGAGGCCATCCGTACGAAGAAGACGCTGGACGATGAGATCAAGGCGCAGCTGAACGCCGCCCTGAAGGAGTTCCTGGCCCAGTACGTGGCGGCGGGCAGCCGCGCCTGAGGCACGGCCTCTTCCGCGATAGACGACCATGCCGTCACTGATTGACATCCGCCGCCGCGTCCGCGCTACCAAGTCGACGCAGCAGATCACGAAGGCCATGAAGATGGTCTCGTCGTCAAAGCTGCGCCGTGCGCAGGAGCGGATTGTGCACAACCGCCCGTATGCGCAGGAGATGCTGCGGGTGTTCAACAACCTGGCCACGCGTGTCGACACCTCGGCACATCCACTGCTGAACACCGATCCCACACAGGGGCGCACGCTGCTGGTGGTGATCACCGCAGATCGCGGACTGTGCGGCGGCTTCAACACCAACGTCATCAAGGGTGCGTCGCAGTTCATCGCCGAGCAGGGACCCGAGCAGGCGGGACGCGACGTGGCGCTGGCGCTGGTCGGCCGCAAGGGGCGCGACTTTTTCCAGCGGCGTGGCTTCGACGTGCTGTACGAGGAAGTCGGGCTTTTCCAGCAGGTGAAGTGGTCGCACGCCCAGGCTATCGCCAAGTCGTGCATCGCCGAGTTCACCGGCCCTGATGTGAGCTCGGTGTATCTCGTGTATAACGAATTCCGCTCGGTCATTTCCCAGCGGGTCGTCGTCGAGCGGCTGCTGCCGATCGCCCCCATCGCGCCGAAGTCCGAGGCCCTGGGTGCGTCAATTGATTACCTCTTTGAGCCGTCGCCGCAGGAGCTGCTGGCGACGCTGCTGCCCTATCACGTGTCGGTGCAGGTGATGCGCGCGCTGCTGGAATCGTCGGCAGCCGAACATGCGGCCCGAATGACGGCCATGGACGCCGCCACCCGTAACGCCAAAGAAATGGTCGAGCGCCTGACGTTGTACATGAACAAGGTCCGGCAGGCCGCGATTACCCGCGAAATCATCGAGATTGTGGCGGGCGCCCAGTCGGTGTAGAAAGCGACAGCCATGAGCACAGCTATGGAGCAGAACGTCGGCAAGGTCATCCAGGTCATTGGTCCGGTCGTGGACGTCGAATTCACCGACGGCCATCTGCCTGCCATCTACAACGCCCTCCGCGTCATTTCGGGGCCCGGGCACGTCGGCGATGCCGTCGATGTCGTCATCGAGGTGCAGCAGCATCTCGGTGAGGGCCGCGTGCGCGCGGTGGCCATGAAGCCGACCGACGGCATGCAGCGTGGTATGGCGGCCGTCGATACCGGCGCGGCCATCTCGGTCCCAGTCGGCAGCGGAACGCTTGGGCGCGTGCTGAACGTGCTGGGTGAACCCGTCGACTTCCCGGATCGGCCGGTCACGGCCACCCAGCATTGGCCCATTCACCGCCCCGCCCCGACGCTTGAGCAGCAGTCGACCGAACTGAAGATGTTCGAGACGGGTATCAAGGTCATCGACCTGCTCGAGCCATACCTGCAGGGCGGCAAGATCGGCCTGTTCGGCGGCGCCGGCGTCGGCAAGACCGTCATCATCATGGAGCTCATCCACAACATCGCCATGAAGCACGGCGGTGTGTCGGTGTTCGGCGGCGTCGGTGAACGCACGCGCGAGGGCAACGACCTCTGGCTCGAGTTCCAGGAATCCGGGGTCATCGACATCAACGATATGTCGAAGTCACGCGCTGCGCTGGTGTACGGCCAGATGACCGAGCCGCCAGGCGCCCGTCAGCGCGTGGCGCTCTCGGCGCTGACCGTCGCCGAATACTTCCGAGATGCTGAGAACAAGGACGTGCTCCTGTTCATCGACAACATTTTCCGCTTCACCCAGGCCGGGTCTGAAGTGTCGGCGCTCCTTGGCCGCATGCCGTCCGCTGTGGGCTACCAGCCGACGCTCAGCACCGAAATGGGCCAGCTGCAGGAACGCATCACCTCGACCAAGAACGGCTCGATTACCTCGGTGCAGGCCATCTATGTGCCCGCCG
>JBIIDF010000397.1:0-2616 GCA_044238535.1 Vicinamibacterales bacterium | reverse complement strand
GATCGAGATTGCGCCTCCCACCGCGCGCGCCATCGGCGGGCTGAAGAACAACGACAACGGCGACCTCACCTCGCGGGCGGCGCTCGACGTGTGGGGCGCCTTCATCAACGACACGTGGCAGGCGGGGCGGCTCACGCTCAACGCCGGCGTGCGCTACGACCGCTACCGCGGGTGGCTGCCCGAGCAGCAGCAGCTGGCGTTCTCGCATCCCCTGCTGCAGCTGCCGGCGGCCACGTTTGCCGAACGCGAGCTGTTTGTGTGGAACCAGTTCGCGCCCCGCCTCGGGGTCACGCTCGACCTGACGGGTGACGGCAAGACGCTGTTCAAGGCCAACTACGGCATGTTCTGGCACAACCCCGGGGTGGGTGTCGGCAGCAGCGCGAATCCGAATACGGCCGGCAAGTTCCGCAGCTATGCGTGGACGGATCGCAACGGCGACCGCGTGTGGCAGCCGGGCGAGGAGGGCGCGATCACGGGTCAGGCGCTGGCGGGCGCCATCCAGCTCGATCCGGCCATCACGGCACCGCTGACGCATGAAATCAGCACGTGGCTCGAGCGCGAGCTGACGGGCACGATGGGCATCCGTGGCGGCTTCGTCTACAAGACGCAGTCCGATCTGATTGCGACCTACACGCCGCAGCGGTCGCTGCTCAACGGGGCCTACAGCGTGGTGTTTCCGTTCACCGACCTCGGCGCCGACGGACGCGCCGGTACGGCCGACGATCAGGTCATCACGCTGCGGGGCCTGCCGCGCGTCTACGAAGCCAACTTCCCCCTGACGCGCGTCGTCCAGAACGTGGACCAGGATGAGAACTTCAAGACGGTCGAGCTGGCATTCACGCGGCGCTACAGCAACAAGTGGTCGTTCCAGCTGGGCGGTGCCTATACGTGGCTGCAGTCGTTCCTCGGGGGCTATCCGGTGCACCCGGACCAGCCTGGCATTCAGAGCACGACCCAGTGGAGCGTGAAGGCGACCGGCAGCTACGATCTGCCGTACGGCATTCGTGTGTCGCCGGTACTGCGGCACCAGTCCGGCGCGAACTATGCCCGCGCGATTTCGGTGCCTGGCACGGCCGCGTCGGCCTATGGTCTGGTGGTGCCGACGATGACGATTTATGCGACGCCGTCGACGGACTACCGCGTCGACAACATCTGGGTGCTCGACACGCGTGTCGAGAAGACCGTGGTGCTGACCGGACGCGTGAAGGCGCGGCTCTTCCTCGACGGTTTCAACCTGACCAACAGCCATGCGTCTGAAACGATCACGCAGACCACCGGGGCGAACTTCCAGCGCCCGGCGGCGATTCTGGCGCCGCTGACCGGTCGCGTGGGTGTGCGACTGCTGTGGTGAGGTGTGCGGCGTCCGGACGGGCGCCGCGCGCGCTGGCGTTCCCGGACGCCAGCGCGTCCTGATGCGAGGCCCAGGCGATGACCGACCGCGCAGTGACCTACGGCAGCTATCTGGCCATCGACGAACTGCTGGCCCTGCAGCGCCCGCGGTCTGACGGCCCCGAGCACGACGAACTGCTGTTCATCGTGATTCATCAGGTCTACGAGCTCTGGTTCAAGGAGCTGCTGCACGAGCTTGATCACGTCGTGGCCCTGCTCGGGGCAGACGACCTGGTGCGGTCGCAGCACACACTGAAGCGGATCCTCACCATCCTGAAGGTGCAGGTCGGGCAGCTCGACATTCTCGAGACGATGACGCCGCTCGAGTTCCAGTCATTCCGGTCGCGGCTTGAGGCCGCGAGCGGGTTCCAGTCGGACCAGTTCCGGCAGATCGAGTTTCTGCTGGGCCACAAGTCGGCAGGCGTCCTCAGCCGCTTTCCCGAAGGCAGCCGGGCACATCTGGCGCTTGCCGGGCGGTTCCACGCGCCGACGCTGTGGGATGCGTTTGCGGGCCTGCTGGCACGGCACGGGTTTGCGGTGCCGGCGTCGGTGCTCGGGCGCGATGACACCGCGCCCGTGGTTCCCGATGCGGACCTGCAGACCGAGCTGGTGCGGATGTATCGCACGGACCCCGGGATGGCCGCCCTTGCGGAACGGCTGGTCGATCTGGACGAGGGGCTGCAGGAGTGGCGCTATCGCCACGTGAAGATGGTGCAGCGCACCATCGGCATGAAGCCGGGCACCGGCGGCTCGAGCGGGGCCGGGTATCTGCAGTCGACGCTGATGACCCCGCTGTTTCCCGACCTCTGGGCAATCCGATCGCAGCTGTGACGGGTGTCGTCCGTCCGCGTTCTGACGCCCTGGCTACGGAACGGTGAATGACGGTATCCATCTGGTTGGATATTCCGTCGTGTGCGGCGGTGTGTTTCGCAGGAGATCGCTGAAAACAGGCCTGTATGTGCCACGGCCACTCGTCAGCGACGCGGCACGAAGCTTGCTTTCTCTCGGAATGAATTTCTGGCGTTACCTCGATGAGGTGCGCCGAATCTTGTGAGAGCCCCACCTTCGGGTGATTGGCTCGCGGGGCCCGGAATATCGGGCCCTCTTTTTTTGTACGGGGCCGGTGCGCGGTCGGGCGCGTGACCGCGCGTGTATGCGACTGGCTGATGTCGGGCCCCCAAAAAGAAGCGGCCGGAATGCCTGAGCACACCGGCCGCGGGGTGTGTG
>JBIIDF010000396.1:0-2619 GCA_044238535.1 Vicinamibacterales bacterium | reverse complement strand
TGCTGGCCCGCGCCGTCGGGAGTCCACTCCCTCCGACCGCGTTGGCCGTGGCAGAGCCCCCTGCGGCCCCAGCAGAACGGTCGACGGCTGCGAGCCGTGTGGTCTACCGCGTGCGCAAGGGTGACACCCTCAGCAGCATCGCCCGCCGCCACGGCGTGACCGTGTCAGACATCAAGACGTGGAACCGCCTGACATCCTCAGCGCTGTCGGTCGGCCGGCGCCTGGTGATTCGCTCCGACCGCAACGCCGACAACTGAGGCACGGGCTCCGCAGTTCCTGCGTGATGCCGACTTGCGGCAGTACGCCCATTTTCATAGCGTGGCGCGGTCGTCCACCGCGATTCCCCCCGACTCCGCGGGTGGACCCGGCTGGCGTGTCCTTTGCTGCGACGGCGGATATGCTCGCCATCGTTCAGAGTGCCACGGTCATTGGCATCGAGGCGCATCCGGTCAGCGTCGAGGTCGACCTCGGCACCGGCCTTCCGCGCTTCTTGCTCGTCGGCCTTCCGGATACGTCGGTCAAGGAAAGCCGTGATCGCGTCGACGCGGCCATCCGCAACTCGGCACTCGAGTTTCCTCAGCATCGGATTGTCATCAATCTGGCACCTGCCGACCTGCGCAAGGCCGGGACGGCCTTTGACCTGCCCATTGCGTTAGGCATTCTTGCGGCCTCAGGGGTGATTCCCTGCGACGCGCTTCAGCGCATCAGGGTGGTGGGCGAACTCTCACTGGATGGGCGTATCCTGCCTGCCCGCGGCGTTCTGCCAGTGGCGGTGCTGGCTCGGGCGGCTGGTGATGTCGCGCTGCTGCTGCCCGGGGACAACGCCTCTGAGGCGTCGATGGTTGAGGGGGTCCGGCTCCTGCCTGTGCAGACACTGGCGGACGCGGTTGCCCGCCTGCGACAGCCCGCGCATGAATGGCCGGCGGCCGTGGCTGCGGTCGCCCGCGGACGTCCTGCCGAGGAGGTCGACCTGAGTGATGTCCGGGGGCAGGCCTTTGCCCGGAGGGCGCTCGAGGTGGCGGCCGCCGGGGGGCATCACCTGCTGATGACAGGCCCCCCCGGTGCCGGCAAGACCATGTTGGCCCGACGCCTTCCCACGCTGCTGCCTCCCCTCTCGTTCGAGGAAGCCCTCGAGGTGACCACGCTGCATTCCGTGGCCGGGCAGCTCGGGGGGCACGGCGGATTGATGACAGCGCGTCCCTTCCGCGCCCCTCACCATACGGTGTCCGAGGCCGCGCTGGTCGGGGGTGGAAGCCTCCCCCGTCCCGGGGAGGTCAGCCTGGCGCATCACGGGGTGCTATTCCTCGACGAAATGCCGGAGTTCGAGCGCCGTGTCCTCGATGCTCTCAGGCAGCCGCTCGAAGACGGACGGATCTGTCTCTCACGGGCGGCGCGTACGGTCACCTTTCCGACGCAGGTCATGCTGGTCGGCGCGATGAATCCCTGCCCTTGCGGCTACGCCGGGAGCCAGCTTCGGGCCTGCCGCTGCACGCCGACCATGGTCAGCCGTTATCGGGGGCGAGTCTCGGGTCCGCTCCGCGACCGCATGGATCTGACGGTGGACATCTCGCCCGTCGCACCGGTCGATCTCTCCGACGCGACGCCCGAGGCGGAATCCTCGGCGACCGTACGGGGGCGGGTCCTCGCCAGCCGTGAACGCCAGTGGCATCGCCAGCGACAGCTGAACGCCCGGCTGGGCGCCCGGCACCTCTCACGCGTGGGCCAGGTGTCGCCTGACGCCCGGCAGTTTCTGGAGCGCTCGGCCACCGCCCTGCATCTGTCGGCCCGAGCCTTTCACCGGGTGATCCGGGTCGCACGCACCATTGCCGATCTGGCCGACTCGGCCCACGTCATGCCCCTGCACGTCGCGGAAGCCCTCCAGTATCGAGTGGCCGATTGATGCCGCAGATATCTCTATCCGCCGCGGCCCGTGCTAGGCTCGGAAGCGCGGGACCGTCTTCGGCCCGCTCTTGCATGTCACGCCGCCGCTTTCAGGTCGCCCTCGTCAATCCTGCCACTGGCTCGACCCGGCAGTTCAGCCTTGCCCTGCGGACGGTGGGATGGGGGTTGGCGACGCTGATGACAGTCCCGGTCCTGGTCGGCATGGGCGTGGCGTGGAGAACATGGGCCGAGGTCGAGGCCCTTCAGGCCACCAATCTGGCGCTGCAGCAGGAGAACCAGAGCTACCGCGGGGCCACCCAGGAACTGACGGGGCAGATTGCGGCCCTGCAAACCGCGGTGTCTGATTTGGGCGGCAAGGCAGCGGTCGAGCCGTCGCTGCAAGCCGCGATGGAGAGGCTCCCGGCCATTGTGAAGAATCGCGCCATGGGTGGGACGACTGTCGCCACGCCAGGCGTCTCGATCACCACCGCATTCACGTCGCCCGAGAGCACCTTCAGTGTGCTCGAGCAGCTGCTGGCGGGTCTTGAAACCCGGTTGCGGTCGGTCAGCACCGACTTGGATCGCCGCAACACACTGGCCGCGGCCACCCCGTCCATCTGGCCGACGCAGGGATGGCTGTCGTCCACACTCGGGAGCCGCAGCGATCCCCTGACGGGCGCACCCGACTATCACCCCGGCCTCGACATTTCGGCGGACCGCGGGGCCCCGGTCTACGCC
>JBIIDF010000395.1:0-2627 GCA_044238535.1 Vicinamibacterales bacterium | reverse complement strand
AGGACGGCGCCTGCCGCTGGCCGTCGTGGGTAACGTGGCCGATGCGCGTCCCGAGACTGTGAAACAGTCGGGCCTGCTGCGCGTCTATGTGCAGGCCAACATCCACGCCGGCGAAGTCGAGGGCAAGGAAGTGATGCTGGCGCTCATCCGTGACATCGCGCGTGGCCAGCACGCCGACTGGCTCACGTCGATGGTGCTGCTGGTCAATCCGATCTACAACGCCGACGGCAACGAGAAGGTGACCCTCACCAGCCGCGGATTCCAGCACGGGCCGATAGGCGGACAGGGCACGCGTCCGAATGCCCAGGGTCTCAATATCAACCGCGACAACATCAAGCTCGAAACGCCGGAAGCCCGCTCGATGGTGCGGCTGTTGAACGACTACGACCCCCATGTGATGCTCGACCTGCACACGACGAACGGCTCACGGCATGCGTATCACCTGACGTATGAAATTCCGAACAACCCCGCGGTGCGCCCTGAGATTACGGCGCAGTCGCGCGCCTGGCTGCGTCAGGTGGAAGAGCGCATTGCGAAGCAGGACGGTTGGGCCTTCCGGTCGTACGGCAATGTCTCAGGGCAGGCCCCGATGCGCGCGTGGACCACGGTCGAGGACCTGCCGCGCTATACCCACAACTACTGGGGGCTCCGCAACCGCTTCGGCATCCTGAGCGAGGTGTACTCGTACCTCCCGTTCCGGGAGCGCGTCACCACCAACCGCCGGTTCGTGGAAGAAGTGCTCGCCTACGCCCACACCAATGCCCGATCGCTGCGTGAGGCCACGGCCGCGGCTGACGCCGCGTCGCTGGTGGGTCAGTCGCTGTCCATTCGGTCAGAGGTCGCACGGGCCGCCGAGCCCGTCGAGATTCTGATGGGTGCCATCGACGAAGAGGTCAACCCGTACTCCGGACGCATCATGCACCTCCGCCGCGACGTGCGCATCCCGGAAAAGATGTGGGACGAAACCACGTTCACGTCAACCGACCGCGAACGGGTGCCGACGGCCTACTACATTCCCGCCGCAGAGAAAGTCGTACTCGAGCGCCTGCGGGCGCACGGCATCCGTCTCGAACCGGTGACCCAGGCGGTGACCTCGGGGCTCGAAACCTTCACCATCGCTTCCACGACTGTCACGCCCCAGCCGTTCGAGAATCATCAGGAACGCACGGTCACGGGCACCTGGGAAGCGTCGGATGTCACGATGGCGCCGGGCGCCTTCCGCGTGCCGATGTCGCAGCCCCTGGCGCGGCTGGCCTTCTACCTGCTGGAACCCCGTTCGAATGACAGCCTCGTCACCTGGAACGTGCTGGACGAGGCCGTCAAGACCGGCCGACTGCCGATCGTGCGGACGCGGCCATGACGATGCACACCGGTATCCCACGTGCGGCTGCCGAACGACACGGGCACCAATGACCGTACCACGACTGGGGCGTGACACCCTCCTGGCCGCGCTGGCGTTCATCGCCATCGGCGCGCATCTTGCACTGCAATGGTTCGCCGGCGACGCACTGCTGGGTGGAGTCCCCGTCGCACACCTCCCGCTCGTCGTGGCGCTGGTACTCGGCGGCGGGCCGCTGGTGTGGGGGCTGCTGCGTGAAATACTGCGCGGGAACTTCAGCGCCGACCTGCTCGCCGGCATCTCCATCGTCACCTCCGTCCTCCTGGGTGAGTATCTGGCAGGCACGCTCGTCGTCCTGATGCTTTCGGGCGGACAGGCGCTCGAAGCCTACGCCGTCAGGCGCGCCTCGTCGGCCCTCGAGGCCCTGGCGCGCCGCATGCCCACACGCGCGCGCCTGAAACTGGGCGCGACACTCGAGGAAGTGCCCCTCGACCGCATTGCGGCCGGAGACACCCTCGTGATCTTCCCCCACGAAATCTGTCCGGTGGACGGCACCGTGCTCGAGGGCCAGAGCACGATGGACGAGTCGTATCTGACCGGCGAGCCGTATCACCTCTCGAAGGTCCCGGGGACGCAGGTGCTGTCGGGCACCATCAACGGCGACGGCGCCCTCACGATCCGCGCCGACCGTACCGCGACCGATTCGCGCTACGCCCGCATCATGCAGGTGATGCACGAGTCCGAACAACGACGTCCCGCTCTGCGCCGGCTCGGCGATCAACTCGGGGCCTACTACACACCGCTGGCCCTCGGCATTGCCGTGGCCGCCTGGGCCCTGACCGGCGAGCCCTCGCGATTTCTGGCGGTCATGGTGGTGGCCACGCCGTGCCCGCTGCTGATCGCCATTCCGGTGGCGATCATCGGCTCGGTGTCCCTGTCCGCGCGCCGCGGCATTGTCATTCGCGATCCCGCCGTCCTGGAACAGCTCGACCGCTGCCGCACGGCCATCTTCGACAAAACCGGCACGCTCACCTACGGGCGTCCACTCCTCACCGCCACCATCGCGTCCTCGCAGACCGACGCCGCAGGTGTGCTGGCCCTGGTCGCCAGTGTCGAGCAGTACTCGCGGCATCCGCTGGCCTCCGCCATTCTTGCGGCGGCCCGGACGCAGGGACTCACGTTGCAGGACGTCACACGCGTGAGCGAGCGCCCCGGACAGGGACTCACCGGCGACGTGGCTGGCCGGACCGTCCGCGTCACGAGCCTGCAGGCCCTGCTCAGCGCACAG
>JBIIDF010000394.1:0-2635 GCA_044238535.1 Vicinamibacterales bacterium | reverse complement strand
ACTTCCTCAGTGTGTACGGGAGGAATGCGTGGGGTGACGGAGAACGGAGCGCTGAGGTCTCCGCGAGGGTCGGCGGTGCGCCTGGTCGTCCGGCATCGCTCGCCGCGGTGGTGGAGGGAGGACGGGTGACGCTGTCGTGGTCGAGACCGGTCGACGGCGGGCCGGTGTCCGACTACGTGGTCGAGGTCGTTCGCGGCGAGGGCCCCACGACGATTTTCCGGGGAGCGGTCGGCCCTGTGACCCGCGTGTCTGGCGACGTGTGGCCGGGCACCTTTACGGCACGCGTGTGGGCGCGAGGACCCGGGGGAGCCGGACTCCCCGCACCTGACGCTCCTTTTGTGGTGTCCAGCTGCGCCGCCGGTCCGACGCTGTCGATGATCTCCTCGGGCCGCGTGCTCACCCTGTCATGGACACGGCCCCCTGGCGCGACCGTGACCGGCTACACGCTGCAGGCCGGATCGACGGCCGGGTCCTCGTCCGTCTTCAACGGGTCGGTGGGCCTGGGGACGACGCTGACGGCGACCGTCGCCCCCGGAACCTATTTCATCCGCATCTTCGCCGAGACCGTGTGCGGGCGTGGCGCCGTCTCGAACGAAGTCCGCGTCACTGTCCCCTGACGCCCATGGCCTCGGCGGCAAACGCCCACTGGTCGGCACGCTCGGCGATGAGCTTGTCCGTCGGGCGGTAGCCGTGCGATCCCGACACCTCGACCCTGATCAACGTCGGCCGCGGACATGACTGCGCAGCCTGGAGCGCCGCGGCGTACTTGAACGAGTGGCTCGGAACCACACGGTCATCGTGGTCGGCCGTCGTCACCAGCGTCGCGGGATAGCAGGTGCCGGCCTTCACGTTCTGCACCGGCGAGTATTTGATGAGGAAGGGAAACTGCGCGGCATTCTGCGCGGATCCGTATTCGCTCACCCAGAAGCGGCCGCCCGTGAAGCGCTCGTAGCGCAGCATGTCCATCACACCGACGGCCGGCAGGGCCACGGCGTAGAGATCGGGCCGCTGGTTGACGACCGCGCCGACGAGGAGCCCGCCGTTCGAGCCCCCCATCACGCCGAGCCTGGCCGGTGAGGTGATCTTCTCGGCGATGAGGTGCTCGGCCACGACGATGAAGTCGTCGAACACATTCTGCTTGCGGTCGAGCATGCCCGCCTGATGCCAGGCTTCGCCGTATTCCGCACCGCCGCGCATGCTGACGGTCACCCACACGCCGCCCAATTCGAGCCACGCCGGGACGTCGGCGCGATAGGTGGGCGTCGTGGAAATCGAGAAGCCCCCGTAGCCATACAGCATGGTCGGGTTGCTGCCGTCGGTGGGCAGGTCCTTGCGTGCCGTGAGGAAGAACGGCACCCGCGTGCCGTCCTTCGACGTGGCGAATCGCGCACGCGTCTCGTAGCGCGAAGAATCAATGGGCGCGGTCGGGGCCTCGAAGGCCTGCGACTGCCGTGTGTCGGGGTCGTAGCGATACACCGTCGACGGCGTGAGCGGTGCGCTGAAGCCGTACCAGATATCCGGGGCATCCTCGCGGCCGCTGAGTCCGGCCACGGTGCCGACGCCCGGCAGGGCGATGTCCCCCTGCGGCGCACCATCGAGGCCGAAGAGTGTCAGGCGGCTTTGCACATCGACCAGATACTGGGCGACGATGCGCCCGCCGATGAGCGCGACGGCTTCGAGGGCTGCTTTCTGCTCGGGGACAATGGTCTTCCACGCCGAGGGGGCCGGGTTGGTGACGTCGATGGCGATGACGCGGCGGTTCGGGGCGTCCTTATCCGACCGCAGATACAGCACGCTGCCACGGTTTCCGATCGGCGCAAACTCGGCATCGTCCGTCTCGATGAGCGGACGCACGGGGGCGGAGATGTTCGGGACCCGGCCCGTGCCGAGGTCGGCGACATACAGGCGATTCTGGTTGCCCGACCCTTCGGCCATCGTGATGAGCAGATAGCGCCCGTCCTCGGTGACCAGACCGTTAATCAGCCACGACGCGAGGTCTTTCCTGGCGTAGACGAGCACATCGTCGCTCTGGGGCGTGCCGACGCGGTGGTAGTAGAGCGCCTGGCCCGACAGCGCGGCTTCGAGCACCTTGTTCTTCGGTGGCTCGGGATAGCGCGAGTAGAAGAAACCCTTGCTGTCCTTCGTCCACGAGAGCCCGGAGAAGCGCATCCACTTCACCTCGTCCGGCAGGTCCTGCCCCGATGCGAGATTCCGCACCTTGAGCGTCTGCCAGTCGGCACCGCCTTCCGACAGGGCGTAGGCGAGGTGTGCGGCATCGGGCGATGGCGCATACTGCGCCAGCGAGGTCGTGCCGTCCGGAGAGATGACGTTGGGGTCGAGGGCGACCGTCGGCTCGGCATCGAGGGCCGTGCGGGCATACAGCACCGACTGACGTTGCAGGCCGGTGTTCTTCGAGTAGAACCAGGTGCCGGCCTCGCGTGTCGGCAATCCGACGCGCTGGTAATTCCACAGCGCGGTGAGGCGCGCATTGAGCGAGGCGCGCAGGGGTAGGGCGGCGAGATACGGGTCTGTTACGGCATTCTGCGCGGCCACCCAGTCAGCCACGGCCGGGGCGTCGAGGTCCTCCATCCAGCGATAGGGGTCGGGCACCTGTGTGCCGTGATAGGTGTCGACC
>JBIIDF010000094.1:0-9589 GCA_044238535.1 Vicinamibacterales bacterium | reverse complement strand
CTGTCCGCCGGCCTCGACGCCTTCGATAACCAGGGGAGACAGGTTCGCGCGCGACGCATAGAGCGCCGCGGTCAGGCCTGCCGGACCCGATCCGATGATGATGACCTGTCGTGCGTGCGTGGTCATGCCGTCCTCAGAGATGCTTGTCAATCGTCCGCGACAGGTCGGTTTTGTCGACCAGCCCCACGATCGTCTCGACAACCTTCCCGTCCTTGAACAGCAGCAGGGTGGGAATGCCGCGAATCATGAACTGCGCGGGGGTCTGCGAATGCTTGTCGATGTCCATCTTCGCCACCGTCATGCGCCCGGCATACTGGTCGGCAATCTGATCGACGATGGGGGCGAGGCGGCGGCAGGGAGCACACCACTCCGCCCAGAAATCCACAAGCACCAGCCCCTTGCTGGTGTCGGTGGCAAACGATGCATCCGTGAATGTCTTCACCTGGTCTGAAGCCATAACCGTCTCTGCAATCCGTGCCCCGGTCCGGGGGAACATGCGGGCGAGCCGGCGAGGGATTTCACCGGGGTGCCAACACTCCTTTATACACCGTTACATACGCCCGGGCCGAACGCTCCCACGACAGGTCGAGTGCCATCCCCCGCTGCTGCAGCAGGCGCCAGTCGGCCGGTCGTTCGCGATACACGTGAAGGGCGTCCTGAAGCGCGGCGAGCAGGGCCTCTGTGGTGTAGGGGCGGAACACGAAGCCGGTGCCGCCGGCGAGCCCCTCGCGATACGGTGTCACACTGTCGGCCAGACCGCCCACCTGCCGGACCACCGGCACCGTGCCGTAGCGCAAGCTGTACATCTGGTTGAGCCCGCACGGTTCGAAGCGCGATGGCATCAGGAACAGGTCGCTCCCCGCCTCGATGAGATGGGCCAGCGGTTCGTCGTAGCCGACCTGCACACTGACACGGTCCGGCGCCTCGGCGGCCATGGACCGCCAGAACTGCTCATACCGTGGCTCACCACTCCCGAGTACCGCAAACTGCGCCCCGAGCGAGAGCAGCTCGCCACGCAGCCGGGTCAGCAGATCCAGGCCTTTCTGCTCGACCATGCGGGACACCAGGCCAATGAGCGGCACCTGGCCGGGTGCCTCAGGGTCTGGCAGATGCATCTGGCGACGCAGGGCTGCGGCGCAGCGCGCTTTGCCCGAGAAGTCGCGCGACGAGTAGTGCGAGGGCAGGTACTCGTCGGTCTCAGGATTCCACGCGTCATAGTCGACGCCGTTGAGAATGCCCGTGAGGCGCTCGCGCCTGGCCCGGACGATACCGTCGAACCCTTCACCCGCCTCGGGCGTTTGAATTTCCGTGGCGTAGGTGGGGCTCACCGTTGTGATGGCCTGCGAATAGAACAACCCGGCCTTCAGGAAGCTGAGGCGGTCGTGAAACTCGAAGCCCTCGGGATGAAAGTCGTGCCACGAGAGCCCCAGGTCGTTGACCCAGTGCTTGTCCACGGTGCCCTGATAGGCCAGGTTATGCACCGTGAAGACGGTGGCGACTCCGGGCAGACGCCGCGCGAGAATCGGCAGCAGCCCGGCTTGCCAGTCGTGTCCGTGCAGCACATCGACCGGGGGCGACTGTGTGGCCGCCCATTCGACCGCGACGGCTGAGAGCACGGCAAACCGCAACGGGTTGTCGCCGTAGTTGACGCCGTGTTCGTGATAGAGGCCAGCCCGGTCGTAGAGGTCGGGGCAGTCCACCAGCAGGATGCGTGCGCCGTCACCGAATGGGATCTCGTGCAGCGCATAGTCGCGCCGGTAGCCCCCAAGCGTCACGGTCCCCCGATGGACGACACGCCCGTCACGGACACCGCGGTATTTCGGCGTGAAAACAATGACCTCGTGCCCCAACCGGGCGAGGGCGCGCGGCAGGGCGGCCGCCACGTCGGCAAGCCCGCCCGTCTTTGAACAGGGCAGCACCTCCGAGGCCACCATGACCACACGGAGGCGGAACGCGGAACCTGGGGCGAGTGACACGGCGTGGAAAACAGGGCCGCCACGACGCAGGCGGCCCGGCGGAAGAGGCCCGGCCGCTACGGCTCGGGCTGCGGCTGCGGGGCGCCTGCGTTGAGCAGGGTGGATGTCTTGGTCGACAGCCAGTTGAACAGGTGGCGAGTCTCCCAGAACCGGCCCGCGTTGGACTTGGCGCCCAGGACCACCACGGCCACCTGCTGACCGGTCTGCGGCAACCGGAGGAGCGAGGCCAGACAGTAGCCGGAGCGTGAAATGAAGCCCGTCTTGCCCCCGAGCACGTCCAGGTCGCCGGTCTTGACGAGCTGGTTGGTGCTGCGGGCGGTGATGGTGCGGTTGCCGGACTGGGTGGTGTAGGACGTCTTGCGCATCACGCCACCGATACGTTCATCGGCCGACGCATACGAGATGAGCTGCGCCATGTCGAGGGCGTTCGACACATTGGCGGCCAGCAACCCCGAGGGGTCGGCATAGTGCGTCGCGGCCAGCCCCAGCTCGCGGGCCTTGGCATTCATCCGGTCGACAAACCCGTCGGGACCGTAGGGCGACACGCGCGCCAGTGCGCGTGCGGCGGCGTTGTCAGATCCGACGAGTAACAGGTTCATCAGGTCGTCGACCGTGACCTTATATCCGCGGCGCAGGTAGGTGGTCGAGGCCCGGGCCACATCGCTGGCGGCCACGGTCACCTGTGTCTGCGGGTCGATGCCGCTCTCGAGGACCACGAGGGCGGTCATCACCTTGGTGATGCTGGCGATGGAGCGCTCGGACTCGGCGTTGGACGACCACAGCACTTCGCGTGTGACGGGGTTGTAGATCACCGCGGCCTCGGCACGCACGTCTGGCACCTGCTCGCCGGTGGCATCGGTGACAAAGCGTGGCGTCTGCAACTCGCGCGCCTCACGGGCGCGCGCGGCGGCACGGGTTCGGGCCAGGCGGGCGCGCCGGGCCTTCGCTGACGATGCGGACGTCGTGGTTCTGGAGGGGGCCGTCGCGGCCTTGCCGGATGCCGCCGAAGGAGGGGTCTTCGCGGGGGTTGACGCCTGACGGGCGGGAGACGACAGGCCCCTGCTCGTGCGTGCAGCGGGCGCCGACGCGGCCGCCGGGACGTCTGGTCGCCTGGCGGGCGCCTGCCGGGTGGCACCTTCGACACAGAGGGGCACGGCGGCGATGGTCAGCGCCAGCAGCATGGCCAGATGGCCCCGCAGCGTCATGCGATTCGTTCCGGTCATGCGTGCCACACCCTCCCGACACCCCGGTGACCGCGTATCCGCCGCCCCGCACCCCTGCGGCGGCTTACACGATTGCACACCAAGACCCGGGGATTGTAAGTGGCCCCGGGCGTCGATGACAAGCACGAAGTGACAGCACGATGCTATGCTCGGCGGCCATGCCGTCAGCGCTATCGACGCACGAATATGCGGCCGTACGACAGGCCATCACGCAGCGGGGCCAGACGAAGGCCATCGTCGCTCTGGTCGGGTTCCTCGGATGGGCCACCCTGTGGACCGCCGCCTTCGCCCTCGTCAACGATGTCAGGGCCGTCGCCGTGTCCCTCGCCGTCCTGTGGGTCGCCTTCGAAATCATCCGGCCGCTGCACATCGGGGCCGAGCGTCTCGGCCGCTACCTGCAGGTCTTCCACGAAACGCCCGGCCAGCTGCCCGCCTGGGAGCATACGGCCATGGCCCTCGGGGCCGCGGTGCCCGGAGCGGCCGGTCATCCTCTGTATGTGCCGCTGTTCGTCGGTGCCACGCTCCTCAACGGGACGGCCCTGTGGGTGGAGGGCCCCCTCACCTTCGAGGGCGCGCTGATGCTGGGACCGCACCTGGCCCTGCTCTGGTGGCTCTGGCGAGCCGACCGGGCCATGCGCGTCCAGCGCACCGACGACCTCGCCCGCCTGAAGGCCCTGCGCCCGCCACCCGTGTCCACGGGCGACCAGCGCTGAGCCGGCTGCGGAGGATCTGGTCCGCCGCGAACCCGGCGTCACCCCTCTCGGTCAGGGCTGAGCCAACGCCAGCGCGATCAGGAGGGCACGCTGGGTCCCCTTCCACGAATCGGTCGAGTCGAACGCCTCGCCCAGGGCGTGTCCCTCGGTGCCGCGTCCGCCGCCGTCGATCGTGATGGCCGGAATCCCGAGGCTCATCGGGTAGTTCGCGTCGGTCGACCCTTCGTCAAGCGACACCGCCAGCCCCAGTGCCCGCGTCGCCGAGACCGCGGCGCGCACGATGGGCGAATCGCCCCGGGTCTGGCCAGCGGGTCGGTTGCCGACCAGATCCTTCTGGACGGTGATCATCCGCACGTTCCACCGGGCATCTTCGTCGCGGGCCGCATCATCGATGGCGCGGTTGAACCGGGCGTCGATCGACTGCAGCGAGGCCGGGTCCGATGACCGCATGTCCACTTCCATCCAGGCCTCGAACGGAATCGAGTTGACCGAGGTCCCCCCGCCAATCCGCCCGACGTTGAACGTGGTCTTCGGCTCGCGGGGCACGTCGAAGTTGGAGATGGCCTGGACCGCGCGCCCCAGCGCGTGGATGGGATTGGCAATCCCGAAGGCCCCGAAGCTGTGTCCACCGGGGCCCTTGAACGTGATGCGGTAGCGGAGGCTGCCGACGGCCACGTGGGTGATGCCCAACCCGGTGCCATCCACCGAGACGAACCGGTCGATCTGCCCCTTCATCTCTTCATTGAACAGGTGCTTCACCCCGCGGAGGTCGCCCAGTCCCTCCTCGCCCACATTGCCTACGAACGTGATGGTGCCCGGCGTCTTCAGGCCCTGCTTGACCATCGTCCGGGCCACGGCCAGTACCACGGCCAGACCGCGGCAATCGTCTCCGATGCCAGGCCCCCGCAGCACGGTGCCCTCGCGTCGCACTCGGACGTCGGTGCCCTCAGGGAACACCGTGTCGAGATGGGCCGCAAACACCAGGTGCGGGCGCGCCTGCGCGCCGCGGAACTCGCCCAGGACATTGCCGACCTTGTCGGTCCGGACGTTGGTCAGGCCAGCCTCCCGAAGCAGCTGCGCGTAGAGGACCCCGCGCTTCGATTCCTTGAACGGCGGCGCCTCGACCTCGCAGATGCGGGCCTGGTCGGCCAGTGTCTGGGGTTCATCGGCCCGGATGGCCTCGAGGGCCCGGGCCATGGCGGCGTCCTGGGCCAGGCGGGGCCCCAAGGCCGCCGCATCGTTCTGGGCACGGGCCACAGCCGGGACACAGGCCAGCAGGGCGGCACACAGCAGCGCATGCGGAAAGCGATTCATCTCCTCAGTATAGACAGGGTTCGCCCCCTCACCCTGCCCTGGTCGGGCTGTGTTAGCATCCGGTGTTCTGATTTACTGTCCGGTGGGGTGGGGTACGTCATTCCCTGTCCGTGTCCTGGTTTGTGTGTTGAGGAGTACAAGACGAATGAGGCTGAACAAGGCGTTGCTGTTCTGCCTGTGCCTGACCCTTGCGTGGCTGAGCCCCGCCAGTGCACAGGAGTTCCGTGGCCGCATCAACGGCACGGTGACCGACAATACCGGAGCCGTGCTTCCGGGTGTGACTGTGACCGCCTCAGGGCCCGCCCTGATGCAGCCGCAGGTCCAGGTGACCGGCGCTGACGGCACCTACCGCTTCCTGGCGCTGCCGCCGGGGCAGTACGCCATCGACTTCGAGCTGGTGGGCTTCCAGACCATCAAGCGCGAAGGCGTCCGCGTCGTCATTAACCAGACGCTGTCCGTCGACCAGGCCATGAACGTGGCCACGCTGCAGGAAACCGTCACGGTGACCGGCGCCTCGCCCATCGTCGACACGTCGACGACCCAGGTCGGCACCAACTTCACCAAGGAGCTGCTGACGGAAATTCCGAATGCGCGCGATATCTGGGCCGCGATGGCGCAGGCCCCGGGCATCCAGATGACCAACTACGACGTGGGTGGCTCGAACACGGGCAACCAGTCGGGCTACCGCAGCTACGGCTTCGATACGCAGAACCAGACACGCCTCGAGGGCATCGACACGACCGAAGGCACGGCGGCCAACGCCGGCTACTTCGACTTCGGCAGCTTCGAAGAATTCCAGGTGGGCGGCGCCGGTGCCGACGCCTCGGCGTTCGCCGGCGGCGCGGTGCTGAGCATCAGCGTCAAGTCGGGTGGCGACCGCTTCCAGGGCAACTGGTACAGCGACTACCTCAACGAGAACACGATCGCCGAAACCAACGTGCCCAACTACCTGCGGACGGCCAACACGCCTAATGAGCAGGGGTACTTCACGCGTGTGCCACTGTCGCGCGGCAACCCGGTGAAGACGCAGTACGACCTGAACCTGAACGTGGGCGGTCCCATCTGGCGCAAGAAGGCGTGGTTCTTCTACAGCTATCGCCTCAACGACCAGTATCAGTACATTCTCGGTCTCGGTGACCAGACGCAGCGCTCGAAGCTGTCGAACCTCTACACCGGCAAGGTGACCCTGCAGGCCAGCCAGAACAATCAGGTGATTCTGTTCATCAACAAGCGCCAGAAGCTGCAGGACAAGCGCGGCGTGAGCGTCACGACGCCGCTGTCGGCCGCCTATTACCAGAGCTCGGAAAACTATCCGATGAAGGCGCAGTGGACGAGCGTCATCGGCAGCCGCGCGTTCCTCGACGTGATGGCGGCCCAGTGGCTCAACTTCTTCCCGCTCGAGCCGGTACGTGACTACGATCTCTACGATGGGCCCTGGGGCCCAGGACGCATCGACCAGGGCAACAGCCAACTGTTCGACGGCGGCGCCAATAACGGTTACCAGGATCAGAAGCGCTACAAGCCGCAGTTCTACACGACGCTGTCGTACTTCAAGGACGGCTGGGCGGGCAGCCATGACATGCGGTTCGGCATCGAAGCCAAGCAGGACAAGCGCGTGCTGCAGCGTCCCCAGCCCTTCGACATCTTCTATCGCGACCTGAACGGCTCGGTGAACCAGGTCGACATCTACAACTCGACCGTGACCGGCGACAACCGCGTCACCTACCAGTCAGCCTGGATGAACGATACGTGGACGGTCAACGATCGCCTGACGGTCAACATGGGCCTGCGCCTCGAGCGCTATCGCGACGGCTGGCCTGATCAGGAAATTGCTCCGAATGGCATTCCGGCGCTGGCCAACTGGCCGGCCGACGTGAATCCGACCGAGCGGGCACGCTACCAGAGCTTCACGGCTCCGCGGTCGGTGTCCGAAACGACCGTGGCTCAGCACCTGACGCTGGCCCCGCGCGTCGGCTTTGCCTACGACCTCACCGGCGACAACCGGACGGTGGCCAAGGTGTACTTCGGACAGTCGCGGTGGAACTCGGCCGACACGCTGGCCGACCTCGAGAACCCGGTGGGCCTCGCGCAGCTGCGCTACGCGTTCCTGCCCTGCACGGCGACGCGCACCACGGGCTGCGACCTCAACGGTAACCGGATGCTCGATGGTCCGCAGGAGTTGGGGGCCTTCAACTCAACGCAGGGCGGCGCCGGCTTCGTCCGCATCGATCGGAACCTCATCCGTCCGGCCAGCAACGAAGTGTCCGTCAACCTCGAGCGCGAAGTGGTCGAGGCCCTGTCGGCTCGCGCCAGCTACGTCTACAAGAACATGCGCAACGTGTGGGGCGAAACCGACGCGATCCGCGCGCCGCTCTACAACGTGCCGTTCACGTTCACCGATCCGGGACCGGACAACAACGCGGCCACGACGGCCGACAACAAGTCGTTCACGACATTCGATCGCCCGGCCGGTGTCGGCCAGGACCGTGTGTACTCGAATCCTGATGGACTCGACGCCAACTTCCACACCGTGGAATTTGCGCTGAACCGTCGCTTCGCCGGCCGATGGATGCTGCTGAGCTCGGTGGGCTACACCTGGTCGACCATGCTGCATGACGTGAGCGGCTACGGACGCCTGACGAACAACCAGAACATCCTGCCGGCCCGCCGCATCTTCGGCGACAACGGCATCGAGACCTCGACGACCTGGAACTACAAGTTCATCGGCCGCTACGTGATGCCCTACCAGATCGGGCTGTCTGGCTCGTGGAAGGTGCAGAGCGGCGAGAACTATGGCCGCCAGCTGGCCGTCAACTTCCCCAACGACGGTGCGCGCACGTTCCGCGTCGAACCGGTCAACACCCGTCGCTACCCCACGGTGTCGATCCTCGACTTCCGCGCCGACAAATCGTTCTCGTTCGGCAAGATCGGCAAGCTGACGGCACAGGTCGACGTGTTCAACGCGCTCAACTCGGGCGTGCCAGTCAGCCTGCGCACGACCACCGTCAACTTCCACGAAGTCATCGGCATCCTGGCCCCGCGCGTCGTGCGCTTCGGCCTGCGCTACGACTTCTAGTCACTGAATGTCACGCGCGGCGCTGCCGCGCTGCTGGGCACCGCAACGGGGCCGGTCCTTCGGGGCCGGCCCCGTTTTTTTCGTCGGTCAACGTCTCGGCGTGTCCGCAGCTGTGATACTAATTGACACGTTTTTCACATGACACCTTCGGGCAGATCTCGGCGTCTCTGGGTCGTCACAGGGTTTGTCCTCGTCGCCCTGGGCTTCTCGTGGCCCCTGCCCCTGCATCTGACCACGCACCTGACGGGTGATCCCGGGGGAGACACGGGCGTCTACGTCTGGAACCAGTGGACGTTTCTGCAGGAGATGATGCAGGGCGGGAATCCCCTCCAGACCCGACGCATCTTCTCGCTGTCGCAACCGGCCGACCTCTCGCAGCACAACTACACGGCGTTTCTGAACGTGCTGGCCCTGCCGCTCATCCCCCGCCTCGGGGTCGTGGGCGCGTTCAATGTCGTGATGCTGCTCATGAGCGTCATCAACGCCCTGAGCGGCTACGTCCTGGCCCGGCTGGCGTTTCCCACCACCAGACTCGAAGCGTTTGCCGGAGGCGTTGCCTTCGCCTGGGCGCCTGCGCTGGTGGCCCGGCGCACAGGACACTTCAGTCTGGCGGCAGCAGCGCCGCTCGCCATCTTCGTGTGGTGCCTCATCAAGGCCGATCGTACGCGACAGCATCGATACGCCGCGGGGGCAGGCCTGTCGATGGCGTGGGCGGCCTTCTGTGACCCGTATTTTGCGGTGTTCTGCCTGCTCATCACTGCCATCTACGTCGCAGGGCAAGCCGTCCAGTTGCAGCGCCGGGCGCAGCCCTCGACGTGGCGCTGGTTTGTGAACGTGGGCCTGCTGGCGGTAACGGGTCTGGTCGCCGGCATCGCCCTGGGCGGCGGCGGCCGCATTGCGCTGTTCGGCACCGCCATCAGCCTGCGCAGTCTCTACACGCCGGTGCTCCTCCTGACCGTTCTGTTCCTGCTCCGGCTCGCACTCTCTGTGCATGTGCAGGTTCAGATCCGGGTACATGCGCGCTGGCTTGTGCACTTTGCCGTCGTGGCCGGTGTGGCGAGTGTCGGGCCTCTGGCTCCCGTGCTGTACGGCCTCGGGCAGCGGGTCGCCGATGGTCGATTCGTCTCCCCCCCCACGCTGTGGCGCAGCAGTCCAAGGGGCGTCGACCTGCTGGCACTGTTCCATCCCAACCCGAACCACCCCCTCTCAAGGCACCTGCTGGGCGACCTTCAGTCGCAGTCAGCCACCGCCTTTGTCGAGTACACAGCGGCACTCAGTCTGGTGGCC
>JBIIDF010000393.1:0-2651 GCA_044238535.1 Vicinamibacterales bacterium | reverse complement strand
TGCCGTGGCCACAGGGTCGATGCGGTCGCGCGGAATGGTGCCGCCCGCGAATGGCAGGCGCCCTGTGCCGCCGCCGGGCAGCGGCCCCGTAGTGGCCGGATCGAAGATCGCCGGCACGCGTCCGGCCATGGGCTCGGTGAAGATACCCTCACGCTGCAACCGCGTCGGCACTGTGGAGATGACCGTGCGCCCGATCGACTGCCGCTGGGCCTGGTAGTCGGCGAACGCAAAGAGGCGATCGCGCCGCAGGGGACCGCCGACAACGCCGCCCATCTGCTGGCGCCGGTGCTGCGGCCGGCCATCACCCGGTGTGGTGAACACGGGCCGGGCCGCGAGCGCCTCGTGCCTCATGAAATTGAAGAGCGTGCCCTCGGCCCGGTTGGTGCCGCTGCGCGTCACGATCGACACGACCCCGCCATTGAACCGGCCGAACTCGGCCGCCGGGCTGTTGGTCTCGACACGCATCTCCTGCACCGTCTCGAGGCCAGGGACGATGGCGACCTGGCCGGGTTCGGGCTGCAACACCGAGACGCCGTCCACCAGATACTCGTTGGCGCGCGGTCGACCGCCGTTGATGCGGGGAAACGCCGATCCCGGGGGCATGGCCACGCCGGGGGCCAGGCCGATGATGGGCACAAATCCCCGCCCGGCCAGCGGCAGCGCCACAGCCACGGGCTGTTCGACGATGCGGCCGAGGCCGGCAGGCTGACGCCCGGGCCACGAAGGTGCCGCGCGGACCACCACCTGCGCGGTGATCATCGGCGGCGGCGCCGGTTCGCTGGCGGACGCCTCTGCTGCGTCCTGCGGAGGTGTGGGACTCGGCGGCGGGGCCGGCACCTCCCGGGGCGGCTGTGCGCGGACGAGTGCCGGACACACCATCGATGCCACCAGCGCCGCGCCGACGATGGCGCTGCGGTGCAGGCGAAGGGGCCACGACATGAGGAGACACTCTAGAAGCAGACCAAACCGTTCGTCAAACCGATTTGAATTGATCTATTCTGACTTATGCCGATCGCCTCATTCCGGCGCAAGCAGGAGCCCATGCCATGCCCGTGATCTCGAGCCGCCAGGCGGCCGCCGCCCTGGGCGTGTCGTATTCCACCTTCAAACGATGGATTCATGCGGGCGAGGTGCGCACCACACGCACGAGCGGGGGCCATCACCGCGTATCAGAGGAAGAAGTGGCGCGCTTGCTGGCCGGGCAGCAGCCGGCGCCGCGCCGCCGCAGCGCATCGGTGCCCGATGAGATGGTCGTCGGTCTCAGCGCGCGCAACCGGCTGCGCGGGCACGTCGACGAAGTGCGCATCGACGGTCTGCTGGCGCAGGTGCGCCTGCGCGTGGGCGACCAATGGATGACGGCGATTGTCACGGCCGACGCCGTGCGCGCCCTCAAACTGACGCGCGGCGACGAGGCCGTGGCGATTGTGAAATCGACCGAGGTGATGATCGGCGTGCCGACGAAGCGCCCGACGCCGCGTCCCAGGCGCAGGCCGCACCGCGCGTGAGACACGCGCGCCGCATGAGGCGCATCCTCAGCGTACCGAGGGCCAGTGGGCCTCCACCCTCGACCGCACGCGCGCAGCGTCCCCCGGCAGCAGATACCTGCCAGTGACCAGAGCGTCGATCACAGCGGAGGCCTGCGCCAAATACGCGCCTTTCGTCGGATAGCGTTCTTCCAGGCTCAGTCTCGGGTCACCGGAGGTCACGCGCTCCGCTTTCGTATGTGCGAACGGGAGCGCCGTGCCAAGCAAACTCACCAGCTGGTCCGTGCCGCCAATCGATGCGTGACGGAAGTTCCAGCCGGTGTAGGTCGCCACAGACACGCGCTGCTCCGCCGTGCGGATACCGGCGAGCTCGTTGCCGTCGGCATCGACCTGCGGTACGAGGAACGGCAGGTCGCGGTAGTCAGATCGTGGCCCCTGAATGCGCGCCGGGCCCTGGACACCGGGAATCACCGGGAACCTGAGCGTCGAAATGGGCACGAGTGTGCCATCGTCCACCCGAGGCACCTGCGATGGTGGCGGCTCGGTACCCTGCACGACCCAGTCGGTCATCGCGACGAGCAGGGCACGCAGCGTCCACCAGTATTCGAGCGGGTTGGCGGGTTGCTGGCCCGGTCCGCCAGCCGGCACGGGAAACGGCGCGGCCGAATGCTGCGCGCCGGTGAGGAAGTACGCGCGCACGGTGGGCGGCAGCACCAGGTCGCGCGTGCCGTCAGGCGTCGTATGAATGAGCGCCGCCGCGCGCCCGCCGCCCCAGTACTCGACCGCGGTGTTGGTGAACATCACCTTCGGCGACGTGGCCCGCGCGCGGGCATTGTCGAGCAGACCGTCGGTGCGCCGCGACACGGGGTCGCGCTCGGCACTGGTCGCATAGGGGAACTGCGTCGTCGAGTACATCGAGAGTGCCGTGGGCTGCGCACCGCGAACGTTGATGCTGAGGCGGGCGGCGCCCGCGATGTGAATCATGGCGCCATCAAGCACCTGACGGCCCTGTTCGTCGGTGTTGAAGCCGTCGTACAGGAAGCTGCGCAGGAACCGTCCGCTCTGCGACGACCCAAATCCGATCAGGGTTCCCGCCCTCGTCACGGCGTCTGGTGCATGCTTGATCCACGACGCAAAATCCCGATAGGCAGCCAGACCCAACCCGGA
>JBIIDF010000392.1:0-2653 GCA_044238535.1 Vicinamibacterales bacterium | reverse complement strand
GGGGCCTACCTGCCGCGTCAGGACGAAGTGTTTCCGGATCGCGATCATTTCGGCCGCATCTTCTTCAACCAGGCCCGTATGTCGGCGCAGGGCATTCCGCAGATCGCCGTGGTGATGGGGTCCTGCACCGCGGGCGGCGCGTACGTGCCCGCCATGTCCGACGAAACCATCATCGTCAAGGGCACCGGCACGATCTTTCTCGGCGGGCCGCCCCTGGTGAAGGCTGCCACCGGCGAGAATGTCACCGCCGACGAACTGGGCGGCGCCGATGTCCACACACGCCTCTCGGGTGTCGCCGATTACTACGCGCACGACGACGAGGAGGCGCTGCAGCAGGCGCGGATCATCGTCTCGACGCTCAACACGGTGAAGGCCATGCCGCCCGACATGCGTCCGGTAGAAGCGCCGCTCTACGACCCGGCCGAGCTCTACGGCATTGTGAGCACCGACCTGCGTAAGACATTCGATGTGCGGGAAGTGATCGCGCGGCTGGTGGATGGCTCGCGCTTCGATGAATTCAAGGAACGCTACGCCACCACCATTGTGTGTGGCTTTGCTCGTCTCCACGGCTTCCTCATTGGCATCGTCGCGAACAACGGCGTGCTGTTCTCCGAGTCAGCTCTGAAGGCCACGCACTTTATTGAA
The DNA here is from genome assembly GCA_044238535.1 of Vicinamibacterales bacterium. Taxonomy (GTDB): domain Bacteria; phylum Acidobacteriota; class Vicinamibacteria; order Vicinamibacterales; family UBA2999; genus VFZN01. Next base: position 2,008 of record JBIIDF010000392.1, on the reverse strand, counting down.
CTGTGTAACATGCGAGGAGTCCCGCTGGTGTTCCTGCAGAACATCACGGGGTTCATGGTGGGCCGCCAGTATGAACGGGGAGGCATTGCCAAGGATGGCGCCAAGATGGTGCACGCGGTCGCCAATTCGGTCGTGCCCAAGTTCACGGTGGTTTTGGGCGGCTCCTTCGGGGCCGGCAACTACGGTATGTGCGGCCGGGCCTACGACCCGCGCTTTCTGTGGATGTGGCCGAATGCGCGCATCTCGGTCATGGGCGGCGAGCAGGCCGCCGGCGTGCTGACCACGGTCAAGCGCGACCAGCTCGCCCGCGAGGGGCAGCAATTGTCGGTCGCCGACGAGGCCGCGATTCGCGAGCCCATTCTGGACAAATACGAGCGTGAAGGATCGCCCTACTACGCCACGGCGCGCCTGTGGGACGACGGCATCCTCGACCCGGTGCAGACACGGGGGGCGCTGGCACTGGGCCTGTCTGCCGCGTGTCATACCCCGACGCCTACGCCACGCTACGGCATCTTCCGCATGTAGGACACCGCATGAGCGAATCGTTCCTGACCAGTCGACGCGACGGCGCGGTCGAGTATCTGACCCTCAACCGGCCCGATGTCCGTAACGCCTTCAACGAGGCCGTCATCGCGCAGCTCACGGAGTGGGCGGCTCGCGCCGCAGCAGACACATCGCTGCGCGTCGTTGTGCTTGCTGGCGCCGGCAAGGTCTTCAGCGCCGGTGCCGATGCCGAGTGGATGGCCCGGATGGCCACCTACAGCGAGCGCGAGAACCTCGAAGATGCCCAGCGGGCCGCGGCCATGTTCCGGGCGATCAATGCCCTGCCGTGTGCCGTCATCGGTCGCGTGCACGGGGCCGCGCTCGGCGGCGGCAGCGGCCTGTGTGCCGTCTGCGACATTGTGGTCGCAGCCGATTCAGCGGTGTTTGGCTTCACCGAAACCAAGCTCGGCATTCTGCCAGCGATGATCTCGCCCTTTGTCTTGCCCAAGATCGGTGTGTCGGCCGCGCGTGAGCTGTTCCTCACCGGCATGCGGTTTTCGGCGCACCGGGCGCGCGAGGTCGGTCTAGTCCACCAGGTGGTGGCTGAGTCCGAGCTCGATGCGTCCGTGGCCGCCTACGTGCGCGAAGTACTCACCGCCGCGCCGACGGGTGTCGCGGCGGCCAAGCAGTTGATTCCTCACGTGTGGGGCCAGCGGCCTGAGGTGGTCGCAGACCTCACCGCGGCGACAATTGCCCGCCAGCGGGTGTCGCACGAAGGCCAGGAGGGCCTGCGGGCATTCCTCAGCAAGCAACGGCCCGGATGGGCGAAGGGGGTGGAGCCATGACGCTGCGGAGGGTGCTGGTGGCCAATCGCGGTGAGATTGCGCTCCGCGTCATTCGCGCGTGCCGCGAGATGGGCATCTCTCCCGTGGCGGTCTACTCGGATGCGGATGCCGATGCCCCCCATGTGGCCGCGGCCGACGCGGCAGTCCGCCTGGGCCCGGCGCCTTCACGCGAGAGCTATCTCAACGCCCAGGCCATTCTCGATGCGGCCCGCACGACAGGGTCCGAGGCGATTCACCCCGGCTACGGTTTCCTGTCAGAGCGCCCTTCATTTGCCCGTGCCTGCGAGGAGGCTGGCATCATCTTCGTTGGCCCTCCCGCCTCCGCCATCGAGCACATGGGCTCGAAGATTGGCGCGCGACGACTGATGCAGCAGGCGGGTGTGCCGGTGGTGCCGGGACTGACGCCCGCCGACCAGAGTGACGCGGCCCTCATCAGCGCGGCTGTGGACATCGGCTTCCCCGTCCTGCTGAAGCCTTCGGCCGGCGGTGGCGGCATCGGGATGAAGGTGGTGCGTGACGATACCGCGCTGGCCAGCGCCATCGCACAGGCCCGGCGGGAGGCCGAGGCCGCCTTTGGGGATGGCACCCTGTACGTCGAGCGGCTCGTCGAGCGTCCGCGGCACATCGAGATTCAGGTGTTCGCCGACCGCCACGGTCACTGCGTCCACCTGTGCGAGCGC
>JBIIDF010000391.1:0-2656 GCA_044238535.1 Vicinamibacterales bacterium | reverse complement strand
GTTCCGCCGCTCGTGTGCGCACGCGCGGGATATGGCGCAGCAGTTGGCCGCGGTGCCCGGGCTGTCGATTCTGAACGAGGTGGTCCTCAACCAGGTCCTCGTGCGCTGCTCCAGCCCCCTGCACGACGGCGATGACGATGAGATGACGCGACGCGTGATGGCCAGCATTCAGGCGGACGGCACGTGCTGGGCCGGTGGGGCGGTGTGGCAGGGCCGACAGGTGCTGCGCATCTCGGTGTCGAACTGGAGCACGACGCGCGAGGACATCGCCCGCTCGGCCGATGCCATCACCCGCGCCTACCGGGCGCTCTGCGCCGTCGACGCGTCAGCGTCGGTCTGACGGCTTGCGTGCCGGGGCCGGCGTGCGCGGCGCAGGCCCGGGTCTGAACTCGACCATGACGTTGCTGATGGTCGCCACCGGTCGGCCTTCCGACGAGAACACATCCGTCCCGTCCGGGCGAACCACGGTCAGCTTTTCGCCAAGCACGCTGACCTCGGCACCGATGTCTTCCGGCAGTTCCATTGAAATGAACTCGGCGCCGCTCGGAGCCACGGCCTTCACCCCACCGGGACCGGCGCCCCCGGCGATGCGGTCGAAGAGGTCACCGGCCTGACGGAACTCCGACTGAATCACCGCGCGATCCACCAGCGTGTTGTCCATGCTGAGCACGCCAATCGTGGCGGTGTATTTTCGGTACGCCGTCTTCGTTTTGATCTGATCGTCCGAGTAGGTGTGACGGTTGTGCAGTTCGAACGATAGCGTTACCGGTCCCCGATGCGGGGGAATGGCGATGCGCACGCCTCCCGCAGGGTCGCGCCCGGCCAGCACATCACAGAATGTGCGGCGTGTCGTCACGCCCACACCCAGTTCAGAGGGACAGACCAGCGTGGCCTGCACACGGGTCGGCCCCGCCGGCTTCGCCGGAGTGGTTCTGGCTGGTGTCTGTCTGGCAGGGGCACGCGAACCTGACCGCGACCGTCGGCTCTGCGCATCGAGGCCCGCGTCAAGGCTGAGGCCGACGATGAGGAAGGCCAGCAACAGGCGCATGTGCGCCAGTATAGCCAGTTCCGGGCAGCGGCGTGCCGCAGACCCCGTACGGAAAACGGGGGGCACTGGCCCCCCGTCTGTCACGTCAGCCGTGCTGCCGGTGTGTTAATCGTGATGATGCCCGGACGGCACGGTGAGCCCGCCACGCGTCGGGCCCAGGGCACCGGGATGCAGCTTGAGCAGTTCGAGGAATTCGCTGCGGGTCTGCGGGTTCTCGCGGAAGCTGCCGAGCATCGCACTGGTGATGGTGTAGGAGTTCTGCTTCTCGACGCCGCGCATGGCCATGCAGAGATGCGTGCCCTCGCAGACCACCGCCACGCCCAGCGGGTGAATCGTCTCGCGAATGGTTTCTGCGATCTGATTGGTCATGCGCTCCTGCACCTGAAGGCGTCGGGCAAATACATCGACCAACCGGGGAATCTTGCTGAGGCCGATAACCTTGCCGTTGGGAATGTAGGCGACGTGACACTTGCCGAAGAACGGCAGCATGTGATGCTCGCACATGCTGTAGAAGTCGATGTCGCGCACGATCACCATCTCGCTATAATCGACGGTGAACAGCGCGTCGTTCAGGACCTCGTCGATGTTCGCTTCATATCCGCTGGTTAGAAACTTGAGCGCCTTCTCGACACGCAGTGGCGTCCGCACCAGTCCTTCGCGGTCGGGGTCTTCTCCGAGCCGGGCGAGCAGTTGCCGCACCAGATCCTGCATGGGCGCATTGTACATTGCGGTCGTCGCGACCGGGGTCTCAATCTCGGGAAATGCCAGCGTAGCCATTACTCCGTTGGATGCGCACGCGGCCGCACAGGATCCCGCATCCGCCGATCAGCTGTACGCCGCCCGCACCGATGTGCGTGCGGGACAGCGCGCGATTGCGCTCTGGGAAACGCAACTGCTCGCCACGCCGGACGATTTCGATGCGGCGTGGAAGCTGGCGCGTGCGTATTACTGGCTCGGCACCGCCGGCGCTCCGCCGGCCGAACGCCGACAGGCCCTCGACAAGGGCATCGCCCGCGGTCGCCTCGCCACCACCCTGCAGCCCGCACGTGTTGAAGGGTACTTCTGGATGGCGGCCAACATGGGCTCGCTGGCAGAAGGCTTCGGCCTGCGTCAGGGACTCAAGTACCGCACGCCGATCCGCACCGCACTCGAACAGGCCCGGCGCCTGGATCCCGCCTATCTCGAGGGGTCGCCAGACCGCGCGCTTGGCCGATGGTACGCGCAGGTGCCGTCGATGTTCGGTGGCGACCTCGACAAGGCCGAAGCGCACCTGCGGGCGGCACTCGCCCGCAAGCCCGACAGCGTCGTCACCCTCGTGTTTCTCGCCGAGGTGATGGAAGAACGGAAGAAGCCCGCCGAGGCGCGGCGACTGGCGCAGGCGGCCCTCGACGCACCGGCAGACCCCGCATGGGCGGCCGAAGATGCGGGCCACCGCGAGACGGCGCGCCGCATGCTGGCACGGCTCAAGGCCGCGCCCGTACCGAAACCTCAGTAGGTGTAAAAGCCTCGCCCTGATTTCCGGCCGAGGTATCCCGCCAGCACCATCTGCTTCAGCAGCGGCGGAGGCGCGAATCGCGTTTCGCGGTATTCATCAAACATGATGTTGGC
>JBIIDF010000390.1:0-2667 GCA_044238535.1 Vicinamibacterales bacterium | reverse complement strand
GTTCGATGGCGTGGGCAGACGCATGTGTGCAGCGAGCCGGCCGACGCCATCGAACGCCGCAGCCGCCATCAGGTCGGACTTGTCGTCACAGTGCCGGTATGCCGCATTGGCAGACACCCCGACGTCGCGAGCCGCTGTCCTGAGGCTGCCTGTGGCCGTGCCCCCGTCCTCAACGAGCCCTACAGCCGCGGCCCCCTGGGCGTTACGCACATCGCCGTGGTGGTAGGCGCGAGGGGCCGAAGGCATGCGTCTGATGTTGACACTGCCCAGAACTGTGCGTCAAAGTTTTCCGAGTCCACACGTGCACGACCGGGACCATGCACTCTCTCGTCTTCGTCCAAGGAGCATCCCTGATGAGCGCGCCTGACCTTCACGTCGTCTTCGGGTTCGGACACGTCGGCAGCCCACTGGTCGGTCGCCTGCTGGCTCACCAGCTGAGGGGGCCGCGCGCGACCCATGGCACCGCCCCCCGGCATGGAGCTTCCGCATGACCCTCGCCGTGTTTGGAGCCACCGGGCTCACGGGGGGCCTCGTGATCTCGCAGGCACTAGCACACGGCCACACGGTCGTGGCTCTCGTGCGTGACCCGGCGAGGCTCGCGCTGCAGCATCCGCACCTCACCGTGCTCGGTGGCAACCCGGTTGATCCGGAGGATGTGGCGCGATGCCTCCGCGGCGCCGACGCCGTGGTGCACTGTCTCGGCATCGGGGGGAAAGGCGATGGCCGGCCCACCACCCTGATTTCCTCGTCGGTGCGGACCGTACTGGCGGCCATGACGGCGCAGGGTGTGCCCCGCATCATCTGCATGTCGAATATCGGCGCCGGCGGCAGTGGCACCTGGCTGGCCCGGCACATTGTGGTCCCGGTCTTTCTCCGCTGGCTTCAGCCGATTCTCGACGACAAAGACCGGATGGAAGCGGCGCTCCGCGCCAGTACTGTCGACTGGGTGTCGGTGCGCCTGCCGATGATTGTCGAGGGTCCCGCCAAACTGGTGCGCGTCAGTGCTGACGGCCGAGGCCTGGGCCTGTCGATCACGGCTGCCACTGCCGCCGAGTTCCTCCTGGCACAGGTGTCAGGCGATGGCTTTCTGCGACAGACGCCGAGCATCAGCAACTGAGCCAACCATCAAGGCTATTCCCGTCTCCGAGCGGCACAGGCGACCGTATGGTTCCGGTCGTGCTCCGAAGCCCGACCAGGGGACTTCACCGCCCACGTGGTCCGGGTTCGTACGCCAGCACGCCGTGAGTCGCACTCACACCCGATAGCCGCGCGCGAGCAGCATCTCGGCGCTTTTGCGGACATCCCCGCTCTGCGGCACCTCGAAATCCAGCGCGTCGGCCATGCGGTTGATGATGTTGAACATCACACACACGTAGATGGCATCCTCGGCCGCCTCATGAGACACGCCCGCCTCCCGCAGCCGCCGGACATCGTCTGCGCCGACAGACTCGGGCATCACTGTCAGTCGCTGAAGAAACCCGAGCATGGCGCGCAGCTTCGGGTCGTGTGCCGCGGTCCCCTGCAACCACTGCGCCGCTGTCTCATCCCCCATCTCCATCGACGCGACCGCGCCGTGTGTGGTGGCTCAAAACACGCACTGGTTCAGTTGCGACACATAGGTCGCCATCAGCTCGCGCTCACCCACCGTCCAGTCCGACGGACCTCTGAGCGCCCGCTGGAATACTTCATTGGCGTCACGGCCGAACAGGTGCGGCCGGAACAAGAGGGTCTTCAGTACATCAGGCGGTTCCCGACGGCCAAGCCACCGAATCATCGTCAGCTTGGCCCAGTCGCGGAACCGGTGTCCGGTGGACACGCTAGACAGGCGCATGTGCGTCCTGCAGCGCCTGCACCGCCGCGCGCTCCCGCACGGCACCCGCGGAGACCGCCGCACACACCGTCGCCTCGAAGATGACCTCCTCGGACACGCCCGCCGCCTTCAACTGTGCCACCTGCTCGTCGGTCACATCGGTCGCCCGACGACGCACGGTGTCGACATACGCGCCGAGGAGTCCCTCGACCGGAAGGCCCTGCAGAATCCGTTCGCGCACTGCGCGGTCCAGCGACGCCGGACGCCCCAGCGCCGCCTGTTTCACCGCGTCGAACAGCGCACGGTAGGAGGTCATCATGGTCAACGGCGTTTTCCCCTATCGCAGCTGCGCCGCGCGCCCGCGCAGCGACTCGGCGAGCCCGCGCAGCCGCTGCGCATCGCGTCCCTGCAGAGGACCCGCTTCCTTTTCGAGGGTCGCGGCCAGCGTCGTCACCTCGCCCAGCACCGGCGCGGCGCTGCGGTCTCCCGCGCGCACGCCGTCGAGCTTCTGAATCGTGGCCGCAATGGCATCGGCTCGCGCCGCAGTGACGGCCGTGCCCCGGCGCAGCTGGTCGAGATACGCACGCGCCACCACGGTCGACGCGGGCCAGCTCACCTTGGGCTGGTTCTGTGAATTGAATTCGTTCCACCGCACCAGCGCGGCCGCATCGAGTTCATTCTGCGACAGATACTGGCTCGGCAGCAGCCGGAAGATGTCGATGCCGCGGGCGATCTCGGCGCCATAGATGAAGCCGTTGTAGTAGTAGCTCGACCAGTAACCGCCCGACACGAGATTCTTTCCATCGATGGGACCGCGGTCAAAGTAGGCAATCTCGACGGGCTTCGCCGAGTCGGTG
>JBIIDF010000389.1:0-2669 GCA_044238535.1 Vicinamibacterales bacterium | reverse complement strand
TCGGGACGCGGTTCCTGACCTCAGGCAGTGCCCACTGGACCGCGCACATCTGGCCGTTCGGCAGTCTGGGAGTCACCTCGTACAACGCCAATCCATTTGCGCAGGGTCAGGGCAGCGGGTCGGTCGACCCGCGGAAATACTACCGGACGACCCCGCACATTGCTCCGCGGGCCGCGGCGCTGAGCCCGCGGTGGGGTATTGCGGAATGGAATCCAAGCGACCCCTGGTCGGGCAGTGATGCCGCCGGGCAGCAGGTGTATCAGGACGACATCGATGTCCTGCTGCGGCATCGTCCCTCGATGCTGATGCCGTATCGCATGACGGCCGAGGGCGGTGGCGAGGAGCCGCACTACCGGGTCTACAGTTCGGGCTTCGAACCAGTACTGAAGAACTTCGTGGCGCGGGTTGGGACGGCAGGCGGGTGGGAGCCGACGCTCGAGTGGACGCCACCGGTGGCGCTGCCGGGCGGCACGGTGCTGACGACCGCGCATCTGCAGGCCACGGCGAACGTGCCGGGGACCTTCACCTACAGCCCTGCCGTCGGCGCGGCACTTCCCGCGTCGGGCACGGCGGTGCTGACGGCGACATTCACGCCGGCCGACGACAGCTACGCGACCCGTACGCTGACGCGGACGGTGGCGATCAGCAGTGCGCCACGGATGGTGGTGTCGGCCACGGAGATCGTCTTCCGCGGCTTCACGACACACGGCGTGCTCAGCCAGCTGTCTGAGCCGCAGACGGTGACGGTGGGGTTCAGCGAGGGGGGCGGCGCGATTCCGTGGACGGTCACCGCCCCGGCCGGGATCGCGTTACATACCCCTTCGTCGGGTGTGGGCCCCGGCACGATTACCCTGAATCTGTCGGGCCTCAATGGCTTCGTCAACAACGGTCTGTTTCCGCCACAGGGCATCGACTACCTGCTGACCGTGTCGGCTCCGGCGGCAGCTCCCGGGACGCAGTCGCAGACGATTCGTGTGGTGATTGCCCTCACCGAGGGCCAGGCTAGTTCCTTTACGGCGATGCCCTCGGTGCTGACGCTGCCGGCTGACGGAGGCCGGCGCGATCTCGCCATCCGGAGCACTGCGGCGACGGCGCCGTGGCGCGTCTCGTCGAGTGCCACGTGGCTCAGCTTCCACCGCATCGAGGGGCGAGGCGACGGGTTCGTGGAAGTGACCGCCGCGGCGAATGCCAACAGCGCGGCGCGCACGGCCATCATCGTGGCGGCAGGCAGGGCGATTACCGTCACGCAGGCGGGCATGGGCCCTGTGGTGCCTGGGCCACCCACGGGGTTCGCGGCGAGCACCGCAGGGCTGCAGCTGAGCGGTTCGTGGACGGCCCCGTCGACGGGCGGGGGGCCCACCGGATACGTGCTGGAGGCATCGGCGACGCCCGACTTTGCTGGTGCCATTTTGTTGTCGTTCACGCAGACATCGTTTTCGCTGCAGGCTCCCGGGTCGGTGGCTGGACAGACGTTCTACCTGCGGGTGCGAGGGGTGAACGCGGCAGGGGCCGGGGCGCCCAGCAATGCCCAGGTCGTGACGTTTGCCGGTGGGGTGCCGGGACCGCCGACGGGTTTCGCCGCGAGTACCACCGGGCTGCAGCTGAGCGGTTCGTGGACGGCCCCGTCGACGGGCGGGGGACCGACCAGCTATCTGGTGGAGGTGTCGACGACCGGGGGCTTTGCGTCGGTGCTGACGACGTTGCCCATGCCGGCGGGGACGTCGTTCAGCGTGACGGCACCCCCGGAGGTTGCCGGGCAGACGTTCTACCTGCGGGTGCGCGGGGTGAATGCGTCGGGCGCGGGGGCGCCCAGCAATATCCAGATGGTGACCTTTGCCGGGGGCGTGCCGGGGCCGCCACCGACCTTCACGGTCAGCGCCGTGGGGCTGCAACTGACCGGCGCCTGGACGCCGCCCTCGACGGGCGGGGTGCCCACCAGCTATCTGGTCGAGGTCTCGACGACCGGGGGCTTCGCGTCGGTGCTGACGTCGTTCGTGGTGCCGACGGGGACATCATTCACGGTCATGGCACCCCAGGAGGTCGCGGGGCAGACGTTCTATCTGCGGGTGCGCGGGGTCAATGCGTCGGGTGCGGGTGCGCCGGGCCCGGCTCAGGCGGTGACGTTCGGCGGCAGCGTGTGACCGGTGACCTGTGCGGGTCTCCGGTTCAGTCGCGCAGTCGGTAGTCGGCGAACTGGCGTGACAGGTTGGGGTTGTAGTACGGGTCGTTGTCGATGCTTGTTCCCCACATCTGGCGCATGTGGCGGACGGCGTCCGGATGCCACTGCCGATCGGAGATGCTGCTCGACTCGAGGTGAATCAGTTCAGCAAACGGAGTGTAGACCACCCGCAGGCCCAGCCGACGAAGGCGCAGGCAGTAGTCGATGTCGTTGAAGTCGATGGCCAGCCGCTCGTCGAATCCGCCGAGCGCGTCAAAGTGGTGTCGGGCCGTCATGAGGCAGGCTGCCGTGACGGCCGAGTAGTTTCTGGGGCCTCGGGCCGATCCGAAGTAGCCGGGGTGCATGCCGGGATACTGGTGGAACGCGTGGCCCGTCAGGCCACCGACACCCATCAGCACCCCGATGTGCTGCAGGCGTCCGTCCGGGTACAGCAGCCGTGCCCCGACGGCACCCACCTGCGAGTCCTGTGCGTATTCCAGCAGGGCTTCGA
>JBIIDF010000388.1:0-2670 GCA_044238535.1 Vicinamibacterales bacterium | reverse complement strand
GGTCGACGATTCGGGTCGGGCCAATTATCAGGGGATGCTGCTGACGGTGCAGCGTCGGCTCAAGAACAACTTCAGCGTGCTGACCAACTACACGCTGTCGAAGTGCATGAGCGATCCGGCGACCACAGAAATCACGGGACCGACGGTGATGAATCCCGGCAATCCGGATGCCGACTACGGCTACTGCTCATCGGATCGCCGACACGTGGCGAACCTGTCGGCGGTGTTCCAGTTGCCGGCCTGGTCCGGCGCGATGGGGCGCATGTTCGGTCGCTGGCAGATTGCGCCGATTGTCCGGCGGCAGAGCGGCAATCGTTCAACCGTGACCCTCGGCACCGATGTGGCGTTGACCGGCATGGGGGGGCAGCGTCCCAACCAGGTGTCGGACAACGTCTACGGCGACGGCACCGCGGGCAATTACCTGAACCGCGCAGCGTTTGCCGCTCCGGCAGCCGGCAGTTACGGGACGCTGGCCCCGTTCACGATCGTCAATCCGGCGATTTTTCAGAACGACCTCGCCATCACGCGCACGTTCGATGTGGCGTCGACACGCATGCAGTTCCGTTGGGAGATCTTCAACGTGATCAACCACGTGAACCTCGGGGCCCCGGTCACGGCGCTGAACGCGTCCAACTTCGGCCAGATTCTGACGGCCGGTGACCCGCGCATCATGCAGTTTGCGCTGAAGCTGTCGTTCTAGGCGACGGGCGCCGCAAGCAATTCGGGCCTGTCCCTGCGTGAGGCGGGGGCAGGCTCTCCTCAGCGAGAGGTCACCATGATGAGCCGTCGATTGGCAATTGCTCTCGGGAGCGTGGGGGTGATGGCCACGATCCTGCCGTCACCGTCGCTCGGGTCTCGCACGGCGCCGGCACTGTCCGCGGCCGTGGTGCAGGCGCCTCAGCGACCGGGCCCCGGGGGCGGCGGCCCCCGGTCCCGACCGCGCACCCGGAAGGTTGTGCTGGCGTGGGCCGACACCAGAAACGGCATTGCGCAACACGACTCGACCTCACATGCACTGTCGGTGATCGAACAACTGGGCTACGAGACGGGGTTGTGGGACACGTTTATCCGTACCGATTCGCACATGGCGGCGATGGAGCCGCGGCGCACGACGGGCGAACCGGCCAGCGGCGGTCCCAGCCTGAAGATGGCTGACGCGATATTCTTCCTGGGGCACCGTGACGTGCCGATCGAGGCGCAGCAGAAGGCTGACCTGCTGAAGTTCGTCCGCGACGACGGGAAGGGCTTCGTGGCGGCGCACACGGCACTGACAGCCTTCGCCGACTGGCCCGAGTTCGGCGAACTGCTGGGCGGACGGTATGACGGCCATCCGTGGAACACCGTCGCGGGCACGGTCATCAACGAGGCGCCGGATTTTCCGGCCACCCGTCACCTGACCGGCACGTTTGCGATCACCGACGAGTTCTATCAGCCGTCGGCGTTCTCGCGGACTGATGCACGGGTCCTGTTGCGTCTCGATCTCTCGAGGCTGCCGCCGCACCCGGATGTGCATGTGCAGAATGGCGATCTGCCGCTGGTGTGGGCCAAGCAGTACGGGAAGGGGCGGGTGTTCTACTCGACCTTTGCCCATGATGCGGCCACCTGGGACCTGCGCGATGTCCGGCAGATGTATCTGGAAGCACTGAAGTGGGCATTGGGTCTGGTCGACGGCGACGCGACCCCACGTCCGCTGGTCCGCTAGTCGGGAAGGGGCGCATCATGGCTCGGTTCTTTTCAGTGCTGCTGGTCGTCGTGGCCATCGGGCTCAGTCCGACAGCCGCGCAACAGGCTCCGTCGGGCCGCGACTGGCCCATGCGGGACCGCGATGCGGCGGCGACGCGCTTCTCACCGCTGACCCAGATCACCCCGGCCAATGTGGCAGGGCTGCAGCAGGTGTGGGCGTTCGACGCGGAGGGCAGCAATCTGCAGCTGACGCCGCTGGTCATTGACGGGGTCATGTACGTGGCTGCCGGCAAGAAAGTGTGGGCACTGGAGCCTGAGACCGCGGCGGTCAAGTGGATGTTCGAGGCCCCCGACACGGTGAGCCGACGGGGACTGGCCTATTGGCCTGGTGACACACGCACGCCCCCGCGACTGGTGACCGGGACGGGCGAGCAGTTGCTCGCGCTCGATGCACGCACCGGCAGACCGGCGACAGGCTTCGGCGACGGCGGCTACCAGAGTCTCAAGCGCGGCATTGTCGGGGATGTCGAGGGGCGCATCAGCATGGTCTCGCCGCCGATCATCTATCGCAACGTGATCATTACCGGCGGCAACAACGGCGAACAGTCGCCGTCGCTCGGACTGTACGGCGATATCCGCGGATGGGATGCCGTCTCGGGGCGGCTGCTCTGGCAGTTCCACACGGTGCCACGCGCGGGGGAGCCGGGTGTCGAGACATGGGAGGGCGACAGCTGGAAAAACCGCTCGGGCACGAACATGTGGTCATTCTTCACGGTGGACACCGAGCGCGGCATTGTCTTTGCCCCGCTGGGGTCGCCGACGGCCGACTATTACGGTGGTGATCGCAAGGGCAAAAACCTGTACGGGAACTCGATTGTCGCGTTGGATGCCCTGACCGGGACGCTCAAGTGGCATCACCAGCTGGTGCACCACGATCTGTGGGATTTCGACTTGCCGGCGGCCCCGGTGCTCATCACCGTGACGCGC
>JBIIDF010000093.1:0-9692 GCA_044238535.1 Vicinamibacterales bacterium | reverse complement strand
CCGCACCCTCCTGTCCAGGCGGGTCGAGGCGACCGGTCTTCCGGTGCCCGCGGACTTTTCCATGGAGCGGTATCACGAGATCGTGACCACCGATGAGGCGCATGCCCGCGTCAGCGCACAGGGGCCGTGGTGCCTGCCCCTCGCCGACCTGCCGGTGCCGGCCGACGTCATCAGCCAGCGCATCAGCGAGATGCTCGGACTCCGCGTCTCGGTCACGCCTCCCCACCGCGAGTTTCCCGAGCACTTCTGCTTCCGGGTCGTCCGGCCCCGCAGCCGCGACAACAATCCGCCGCATCGCGATGTCTGGCTCGACCGACTGCGCCACGCGGTCAACATTTACGTGCCCCTCGCAGGCAGTTCGGCACGCTCGTCGCTGCCGGTCGTGACCGGGTCGCACCGCTGGGCCGAGTCGGATATTGAACGAACGCTCGAAGGCGCGCAGGTCAACGGGATCAGCTTCACGGTGCCCTCGGTCGTGGGGGCGGCATATCCGATGACCCTCACGAGGCCCGACCCGAAGCCGAACGAGGTCCTCGTGTTTTCTCCGTATCTGATCCACGGCGGCGCCTTCAACCAGCAGGCAGACCGCACCCGGGTGTCGCTGGAAATGCGATTCTGGCGGGTGCCCCACGCATGAGTGCGCTGGCCGTTGTCATTCCGGTCTATCAGGCTGAACACACCCTGTCGCCGCTACTGGCGGAGGTGATCCCAGTCCTCGAGGCAGTCTCCCCCGACTGGCGCATCTGGCTGGTCGATGATGCCAGCCGGGATGGCAGCTGGGCGGAGGTGAATCGGGCGGCTCGGGCCGAGCCGCGTATTCGCGGCCTGCGGCTCATCCGCAATTTCGGGGAACACGTGGCCATCACGGCGGGACTCGACCACGCCGATGCCGACCATGTCGTCATCATGGCATGCGACCAGCAGGATGACCCGTCGGCCATTCCCCGGATGCTCGAGGCGGCACAGGCGGGGGCCGACCTGGTGCTGGTCCGCAGGCTGCGCCGGAAGGACGGCTGGGTGAAGCGCCTGTTTGCGCGCGCCTTCTACGCCACCATCTCGCTGCTGGTCAGCGTGAATTACGACTATCGGGTCGGCAACTACCGTCTGCTCTCGCGCCGGGCCGTGCAGTACTTCCAGGCCCATCGTGAGCGGACACGGAACGTCAACGCCATCATGGCGCTGATGGCCGTCTCCACGGCCTACGTTGACGTCGTGCATCGGCCACGCAGTCACGGGCACAGCACCTACTCGTTCGGGAAGTCGTTACGGATGGCCGCGTCGGTCATTGTGGGCTACTCCGATGTGCCCTTGCTGCTGCCCGCGGCACTCGGCGTGGTGCTGCTGATGCTGGCGGCGGGATGGTCACTGGCGTGGTTCACGGGACTCGCCACGTCGCCCTCTGACCTCCACATCGTCCTGGCCGCGGTCGGCGGCGTGGGCGGGCTGCTGCTGCTGAATCTGGGGGTGGTGGGTGCGTACCTCGGTCGGGCGGCGCGCGAGGCGAAAGAGCGCCCCATCTACTTCGTCGGGGCCGCCACCGACTCCGGTGCACTCCCCTTGCGGTGACGCCACCGTGACCGCGATGGGGAGAGTGGTGTAAGATAAGTGGGTCCTGAAGTGGGCGGCTAGCTCAGCTGGGAGAGCGCCGCGTTCGCAACGCGGAGGTCGGGAGTTCGATCCTCCCGCCGTCCACCAACTTAAATTCCTTACTTTCAACGTTTTAAGGTCGCTTCGCTCAGACGCGCCTAGCGGCGCCTTTGCTGCGGGGGGCATGGGGGGGGGCAAACGCTCCTAGCCCGGCGGTCGCGTCACCGACCCGGCCAGCGCCTCCGCCGTGAGTCGGAGCCCCTGGAAGGGGTCGTGTGCGCTTGATCCGATTCAGTGGACGGTTTAGTTACGCTGCGTAAGTCGTCTTCCGTTCGTACGCCGCCGGACTCATCCCCCCTGCCGAGGAATGCCGACGCCGTTGGTGATAGAACACGTCGAGGTAGTCAAACAACGCGGCCTTGCCATCGCCGTAGCTGTCGAACCACTCGCCGGGTTCCCTCTTGACCCTCGAGAAGAACGCTTCCATGACGGCGTTGGCATAGCAATGGCCGCGGCGGCTCATGCTGCAGGTGATGCCGTGCGTCGCCAAGACCTCGCGATAATCCTCGCTGGCGTACGTCGACCCTCGGTCGGAGCGGTGGAGTAAGCCGGCGCCAGGGCACCGCCGCTTGAGCGCCATCTCGAGGGCTGTGATGGTGAGATGACGACCGTTGACCGCGCTGATCGCCCAGCCGAAATACAAACCGTGAATACACATCGACGATCGTCGCCAGGTGCGCTTTCCCCTGGGTACCGATGCGCAGCTCGGTCGTGTCGCCGACCCAGCGCTGATTGGGCGCCTGGGCGGTGAAGTCCTGCCGCAGCACGTTGTCGGCGTTCAGTCGGTCGTGATCGCTGTTGGTGGTGACCGTTTACCGCTTGACCACCCGGGCGATGAGGCCGTCCTCCTGTTTGATCCGAATGATTCGCTTCCGACTCACATGCTCGCCCCACTCGATGAAGTCATCATGGATGCGCGGACTGCCGTAGTACCCGCGGCCGCCCGCAACTAACGCATGCAGGAGCACCTTCAGCCGTCGAACGTCTTGTGCGCGTGTCGATTCCGGCCGCATGCGCGAGGCATAGAACCCACTGGGCGACACGCCCAGCGTCGGAGACAACACCTGCACAGGATAGTGGGCCCTCTCCGCGGCGATCGCCTCGAAGCTCACTGCTATTACGTGGCGAAGAGGGCCGACGCGTTTTTCAAGATGTCGCGCTCCATGCGCAACTCCCGATTCGCTTTTCGCAGTCGCGCCAGCTCCTCGCGCTCCTCCCGCATCAGCCCGCTCTTGCCCTTGGTGCGCTCGGCCTGTGCCTGTCGGACCCAAAACGCCAGCGCGGAGGGCGTCAGAGCCAACTCGCGGGCCACCGCACCGATCGTCTTGTCTTCGTTTAAGACCGGACGCACAGCGCCATCCTTGAACGCCTCAGAGAACTGCCGGGGCGGACGCCGGCCACCTGCCTGTTTAGCCATTCGGGACACCGTATCCACCTTTTGGAATGTGTCCACCGAATCGGATCAAGCGCAGATCAAGCGCAATCAGACGCTGGAAAACGGATTCGCGGAATTGTTCAACGGGCGGTTCCGCGATGAGTTCCTCAACACTGAGCTGTTCACCACAGCTCCGGAGGCGCAGTTCCTTGATGATCGCTGGCTCTGGGATGACGACACCTTCAGGTCGCACTCGGCACTCTAGGGGCTGACGCCCCTGGAGGCAGCTCAACAGGGAGCTGCAGCATGACCACACCCACCAACTCTCATAAGGCCTGGACCGATAAAGGGGATCCTGTCAGGACAGGCCGACAACCATCCGAGGATTTGCCCGCGCCGGGGCTGCTCTAGGTTCTGCCCATGCGACCGTGCCCCAGCGTCGGCGCCACGTGCTCGGCCCAGTAGCCCCGCAGCTGCCCGACCGCATCCGCCTTGAGAGCGTCCACGGTCTCACGCGTGTGCCGCGGGTGGTCATCCACGCATCCCGCCAGAAACGACTCGACCGCAGACCCGCTCGAAATCGCATTGGGAACGATGGTGGCGCCCAGAGTCTCTGCCATGGCGGCCCGGGAATCCGTTCGAAACAGAAGTGCCGGAATCCCGAGCGACCTCGCCACCGCAGCACCGTGCACCCGCCACGTCACCAGTCCTCGTGCGCTCCTGAGTTGCACGAGCAACTCGACGGCGTTCACACGCCTCACGGCGAGATTATTCATATCACGCCGAGACCGCTTGACACGGTCGAATGCGGCGACGTCATACTCGTTGTGAGCCAGCGCCACCGCCCGAAAACCGCGCCGTTCGATCTCCGCGAGGGTCATCGCGAGCAACGCGGCGCGTATGTGCTCATCCCGCTCCCTGTGCTCCGACCACGCGCTGCTCTCCAGGCTGAATGAAATGCAGACCGTGCGCCCCGCCGGAACCGCGGGCACCGGTCCTATGCCTAGGCGATCGACAGCCCATGCCGATGGGCAGGGCAGTACCGGTAACGGAGTGCGTTCGGGAATGCCCGCGGACCAAATCAGCCGACGTGTCAGATCGTCACGGCACACGACCAACGATTGGACCGCGACGACGTTCCGGACGAGGTCCAAGGCGGCCCCGTGGGCATCACGCATCTCGTCTCCGCCCGGCGGAATGATCGAGCCGCACCCGAGCGTGACGATCGGAGGCACACGGCCCGACCGCGCCGCCTCGAGCAGGATGCCCGGCCAGGTCTCGGTGTCGGCAAAGTCGTGGCCCCGCGTAAGATAAAAGAGAGGTGTTCCGCAGAGGAGGATGACGTCGCTCGCTAGAAGCCTGCGGAATCGCCACGGGTTCCAGGGGCCGATGCTCGCCCGCTCCACCCGCCGCAGCACCGCCTGCACGATGGGGCTGCGCCTGTGAATGGAGGTCGTCGACAGGGGCCCGAAGGAGAGGCTGGCTCCGAGAGCGTTTGACTTCGCCCAGCGGCGAAACCTCCACGGGCCGGGCGACATGCGGCCGAGCAGATATTCGCACCCGAGACGAATCAGGTCGTCTCCGACATTTTCACGGTACGTCGACAGGACTGCCGCTGTTTTCATGGTACCGGCGATCCGGTGTGTGAGGCCCTGTCCAAGCGGACGGGCGGAGCAAACAGCGCCTCCGCCGGGGAATGCTTCCCGTAGTGTGTATGCAAGGCTCAGCGAATGAGTAATTTATACTAGAGTGAATGCTTGAAGCAGAACAACCCTTCTTGTGGTGCATGGCCTTCCTGCGGGCACGATTTTGGGAGCGGCGGGCGGAAATTCAGCGGCGATTCCATGCCTCTGCTGTCGGAATGCCCAAGAGCGGAACCCAGTCGTTGGCTCGCGTGTGCGGGCGTCGTTATCGCTCGGTGCACGAGCCGTTCGCCGAACCACTCGTCGAGCATATTCGTAGCCGCGGCCGCCGCTCCGGCCGCACGATCCCAGGCGTTAGCGGAGTTCGAGCGGCATGCGGAGCAGGAGCACGCACTGGAGATGAACTCGTCGCGACTCAACGTCCGCATAAGGTCCCCGCGTCCCGCCTCCTCGTGGTTCGCACTCGTGACCTGGCGGCAGACCTCCCTGCGCTGGCGGATTTCCTCGGTGTTCCGCAGGCTTCGCTCGACCCGGTGGCGGCCTATTCCCATCGGGCAGGGAAGCGATTCCACAAGGTCAGCGGCCTCGATCGTGCCTTCCTGGAGAACCGGGTGCAGGAGCACTGTGGCACGCTGATGGCGGAATGGTTCCTCGAAATCCATAGCCTGTCCGACAGCGGACTCACGTCCTGAGATGACGCCTGTCAGGCCAGAGACGACACCTGGGAGACCAGCATGAAGGCAACGCTGCACCGATCGCTGTGCTATGTCGCATGCGTAAGTTATCCTCGCAGTGGTCATCACGTCACGCAACGCGTGCTGGAGGACTACTTCGGGTCCCGCTTTCAATACTGCGAGTTTCATCAGTCTACGAGCAGCGATTGTTGCAAGACGTACCCGTGCCGGAATCCGGCGGTGGTGATGAGCAAGAATCACGACTTCGGATTGCTCGGGCTGGTTGGCCACGGGGTGCGCCCACGGCACGACGTTCGCCATCTCGTGCTGATTCGGAGTTACCTCGATGCCGCGGTGTCTGAGTATGAAATGAACCGACGGGCGAACCCGGCCCTGGAGGACTCGCGGGGGGCTTGGGTCCGATTTGCCCGCGCCCGGGCCCGCTACTATCGCCGTTTCGTCAAGAAGTGGTTTCTTGACGGCACCCAACGTGGGCACCACACGGTGCGGTACGAGGACCTGACCGCCACGCCCCTCGCGGTGATGCAGGAAATCGTCCGCCTGTTCGATCCCGACGAGCCCATCGACCTCGGGAGACTGCAGACCTGCATCGACGACGTTTCCGCGTTGTCCGACGGCCCGGGTCCGCGAACGCTCGTCCCGAGTCAGGGGGTGCGCAACCGCCGTCACCTGGAGGACTTTCGCTGGTTCGAGGCGGATGATTTCGCGACCATCGAGCAATCACTCGGGGGCCTCCTGGCCACGTGTGGCTACCCGCTGCGATTCAACGGCGCCACAGACGGCGGCATGGCATGAACGTCGCCGACGTTCGAACCGCGCTGATCTCCAGTTGGCTCCTACGAAAGAGGCACAGGCCGCGCGGATCGCCGCAGTGGATGCTGGGCGTCTACAAGGCCGACCGGCTCGGAGACTTCGTTCTTGCCTTGGGTGCCATTCGGCGGCTCGTCGAATCGGTTGGGCCGGACCGGAGCGTGCTGGTGATTTCACAGACCGCCGCGGAGCTGGCTGCCCGGGAGTTTCCGGAAACCGACCTGGTGATCGTCGACCCCTTCCGCAGTGGTGCCGGTGCGGCCGCGGCCGAACTGTGGCGGAGGCGCGGTGAAGGTCTCTTCGCTAGAGGCGTGCGGGATCTCGTCTGCCTGCGTCATCACCGCCTGCCTGCGGAGTCGGTGATCTGTGGCGGTATTCCCGCCGCCATGTCCTGGGGCGTCGAGAATTCAGAGCTTCCCGGAGCCGCCGCACGGCTCGCCACGATGCATCTCGACCGCATCGTCGAACCGATTCCCGAGGCCCCGGAAGAGTGCCTTGAACTTGCGCGGCACCGGGCGGTTGTCGGGGCTTTCCTGGGCCGGTGCCTGGAGCCTTCGGAGATTGCCCCCGTCCTGCTACCTGGCTGGGAGGGGGGCGGGTCGGCGGTCGCAGTCTCGCCGTTTGGCACGGACCCGATCCGTGACATCCCGAAGGCGCTCCTTGCCGAGGTCGGGAGGCACCTGTGCCGCAGCCACGGGCTGAGACTGCAGTTGCTCTGCCCGGCGGGTCAGGAATCCCGGTTCGCCGCGCTCGCGGCTTGGCTCATCGACCAGGACGCGGAGGGCGTTCGCGTGGTAGTTTGCAATACCATAGAAGAACTCCGAAACGCCCTTCTTCGGAGCCGGCTTGTGTTGTCGGCCGAGACGGGCACCGCCCACATGGCGACGGCGCTCAATGCTCCACTCGTGGCGTTTCTCGGGGGTGGGCACATCGGGTGGTTTGCCCCCTGGTCACATTGTGCGCGGCAGCAGTGGGTGACACACTCGGTCTCCTGCCAGGGCTGCCTGTGGCGCTGTTCACAGTCGAAACCGATCTGCCTCACCGACATCGCGAAGGGGCGGGCCTGCGACGCGATCGATGCCGCTTTGGCGACAGCCTGATGACCTTGTGACACGCGGGTGTCCGCTCGACATGACAGTACCCCTCTTCACATCCGTTCCTCCCCTACGGTCTGACGCGTCTCGCGATTCGTCGTTGGCAGTGGACACTCAGAAAGCCTTGGTAGAGACCTGGCGGGCGGCCGGATTCGCCCCGTTTTCGATTAACTCGGCCGTCGAGCATGAGCGGCATCCCGGGCTGCGGAAATGGATCACTTCCCTCGGCGTGCAGGCGATGGTCGTGGAACGTCCTGCTTCATTGGCGTTCGGCGGCGGCTCCCAGCAGCCGGGGCTCCTCTGTACGCTGCCGGAACTACTGGCGGCCATCCAGGGAATGCAGCCCACCGGGGCCGTGGCGATCATCAATGCGGATATCGGAATGTCGGCCGGCGTCACCGCGCAGGGAATCTCCGCTGCAGCCGAAGCGACGGGCTACGTGATCGGCCAGCGGCTCGACGTCGTGACGCGTCCTGGAAGCGGCACGCGGTCCGTCCAAACGATGGACGTGAACGGCATTGATTTCGTGGCGTTTCGGCCAGAGTCCGTGCCGGGTCTGAAAGGCCTACTTCCCGTGGGGCTTCGTTTCGGGATGCCCTGGTGGGATCATTACTTGCCACTCTCGCTACTGGCGCTCGGATGTCGTCCCCAACTTCTCCGAGTCGGATCGTTGTGGCACGTTCGTCATGCCCCACAGTGGTCCCTGGATAGGTACACCCGCGACGGTCTCACCTTTGCCAGCGAGTTCGCCGAGCGGTTGCAGTCCCTACCGCAGACGCTGCCGGTGTGCACGTGGCTGCAACTGTTCCGCGACCGTTTTCAGCCCGACTTCGCCCGGAGCGGGATGGACCATCTGATGCGATATCTCATCCAGGCGGGGCTGGCACCGGCGGCGGTGATCCGCAACCGTGTCGCCGTGCTTGCGGGCCAGAATGTTTCCCTGCTGCTTCAGGCTGCGGCGGCGGAGCAGTGACCGAGGGCGAGGGTGTGACGGCTCGACACGGGAGCGGCGGTAACCGACGCTTGCGACGATCGTGCAGCCCTCCGGAAGTGTTGGAACTGTTCGCGGAGCGTTGTTTGGTCTTGGTGACACACTCGCTCAGCCTTCATCCCCTGGCGTTTTGCGGGGCATGTGGAACCACGCGGATCCTGGCGGCCGCGAACGGCTGGAATCGCCACGATCGGCCGCATGTCGTCGGTCGTGTCGATGACGCGGTAGTCGCGGATGGACACCCGGCACGGGCGATTACCACTTCGCAGATTGCTGCAACACGGGTCATTGCTGCTCGGCGAGGAATCCATCGCTCGTCGCGACGCAACCGATGTCCTGGGCACCCCTTGGCGATACCAGATCGTTCTACGCCTGATGGACCGCTCACATGCCTGTCGGACAGCGCGACAGCATCACGATCCATGTATTCGCTCAAGAGTCACGGTAAAGTCTATAGCTATGGATTACCGCACGCACTGATATCCCACGGTCAACGAACGATCGTGTCGTCTCGGGGGCGATAGGCGGGGGTCTTGGCGATGACACAGAACCGACAGTCAGAGCCTGGAATTATGGTGGTGGGAGTAAACTGGGAAGCCTCGGTGAAGCGACTCAAGGGGCCTTCACGTCCGGTCCTTCCGGCTCGAGCCCGACAGGCTGTGCTGTCTGCGTTCGCGAGCGTGGCATGGGTCTGCGAGTTTGACGACGACACGCCCCCGGAGTTGATTCGTGCCGTCGAACCGGACGTGCTTGTGAAAGGGGGCGACTACACCACAAACGAGATCGTGGGCGCGGACTTCGTGTTCGCTCGGGGCGGTCAGGTAGTGACTGTACCACTCGTGTCTGGGGCATCGACCACACACTTCGTCGTCAATGACGACATCTCTGCGACCCGGGATGGGATTCCGCGGGCGCCCGAACCGGACCGCACGGTTCGATTCTCGTTTACGGTTGATGTGACATCATGCACCGTCATCCAACAAACACCCTGCCGGCTTGGCCACACCGCCCAGGGACGTCCGCTTGGGCTCTTGTGACGCGGTCTGCTCGACACGCGAGAATAACGCCACCGAACCGGGTGCCGGGCGTTTCGACAAACCCGCTCCGGACGCCCGGGCCGCCCCTGCCGAGGCTCTCGAGTCGCTCATCAGCCGGAAGACCGGTGCGGCGGTGCCATTGACCGGGCCATCAGTTACATTTTCCTTTGGGGAGACTCCTCACGGCGTGGAGTCGGGGCCGGCGTGGCATGGATAGTTCAATCAACAGGAGCCGTGCATGAGCGCACGGGTCGCTTCCGTTGTCGTGCCCTCGTATGGTAGGCAGTCGCAATTGCGGTCCTGCCTCCGCGCGCTCGCCACTCAGTCATTCGCCGAGCCATGGGAAGTGGTCGTGGTTGATGATGGCAGTCCGACCCCGCACGCGTCGCTTGCTATCGAG
>JBIIDF010000387.1:0-2674 GCA_044238535.1 Vicinamibacterales bacterium | reverse complement strand
AATACCGGATGCCGAGCGCCTGCATCGTCCGGAGAATCGATTCGGCATGCGGCGACTGGCTGTCCTGAATCGACGTGGTGATCATGGTCACGTCGAGACCAGCCTTGCGCGTGCGCTCGACGGCCCGCGGGAGATCGTCGGCGACCCGCTCGGGCACTACATGTCCCCCGCTGCGGACGTTCCACTCGATGGCATCGAAGCCGGCCTCTGCCGCCAGATCGACAGCCGCTTCGAGGCTCGTCCACTGCACGTGTCGTGACACCAGACCGATCGGCAGTCGGGGCGCGGTGGCGGAGCCCGTCGCGCCAGACTGGGCGGCCCGGGGCATGCCGCTGTCTGCGGCCGAGGCCACCGTCGCCAGCAGTGGCCATCCTGCCGCCGCACCCAGCACGTCACGGCGCGAGAGCAGACGCGCGGGTTCCGTCGACACCTGCTTCGGCACCACAAGGACCTCCGTTCATTCCGGCCGCCGGCACATCCGCTACAGGACGCCGGCTTTGACGAGAGCGGCCCGCAGCACCTGCTGGTCCTTGCGGAACGCGGCCATCACCTGATCGCGTGGCAGGGTCAGCGTAGCCTGCCCGCCCATGCCGGCAGGATACTCGGGCTGATTCTCGATCGGCCCGCGGAATCCGATCTCCTTGAGGAGCGCCGCACACTCGTCCAGCCGCACCAGCCCCTCCCCCAGCGGACACCACTCGGTACGCCATCGCCCGTCGGCGGCCTGACGCCACACAAAATCCTTGAACGACACGCCAGTCACGTAGCGCCCCGCCGCCCTGAGGTTAAGCGCCCACAGACCATTGGCTCCTTCACGGACCATGTGGCCGACGTCGAAGTGGAAGCCCACCCGTCGCGGGTCGTGCTCCTTGAGCAGCGACAGCAGATCCCAGATTGGCGTGCCGACGGCATTGCCCGCATATGTGTGGTACATCGCCGTCATGCCGTAGCGCTCATTGAGCGCCGCCAGCCGGGCCACACGAGGCCGCAGCGCTTCGAGCTGGTCGGCTACCGGCTGCGTCGGTGTGTAGCGCCACGTGCCCCACCAGTAGTGACGGATGCCCAGCGACGCGGCCGTGGCCAGGATGGCCTCCGCATGCGGAGAATCGGCATCCTGGATGGGCGGCGTGATCGACGACACCTCAACGCCACCGGCTCGGACCGCCCGCACAAACGGCGGCAGGTCCTCGCGCACCCGCTCGGGAGCCACATGGCCCTGCACGCCCGGTCGGATGTTGATGTCGAGACCGTCGTAGCCAGCCTCGCGCACGGCCGCCGCCACGGCCGCCGGGTCGCGCAGCCACAGCAGGTGCCGACCATACAAGTCGAGGCGCGGCGTGAAGGTGGAGGAGGTGGCCGGCTGCGCCGCGTCGACGACGCGGAGTGCGAGCCCGGGCCCGGTGACACCGGCCACGGCCAGCGTCGACTGCAGAAAGGTGCGGCGATTCATCGCAGGATGTGTGCCCGGAGACGGCCGCCTCCGGGCACTCCTTACTCAGAACAGATACTTCACGGCGAACTGCATCACCCGGGCATCGGCCTGCGTCGTCAGAATCTTGCCGAAGTTGGCACTGCCGTAGGTGACGTTGGGATTGCCGAGGTGCACCCGGTTGGTCACGTTGAAGGCCTCGGCACGCACTTCGATGCGCTGGCCCGTGGTCCCGAGATTCAGCACGCGTGAGACCGCGAGGTCGAAGTTCCAGTACGCCGGCCCGCGCAGGAAGCCGCGCGGGGTGTTGCCCCACAGACCGGGCGTATTCGGCGCGAAGGCTGCCGTGTTGAACCAGAGGTCGGCCGTGCGGGTGTCGAGGTCGGGGTCACCCACCACAAGCGGACGCTGGTTGCCGAGGCCGGTCAGCGACAGGTTGCCGGTGGTCGACGGCGTCAGCGGCGAGCCGCTGCGCCCCTGGAACACGAGGCCCAGCTGCCAGTCGCGTGTCAGCGTCCGCGCGGCCCCGCCGCCGATGCCCGGAGACAGGTAAATGAACGAGCTGTTGACGATGACCGGGCGGTCCGCATCACACGGACCGTAGTTGGTGGAGGGATCATTCGGGTCGGGGAAGACGTTCGAGATGTCGGTACCCGGCTCGCCCTGATTGCGGCACTGGCTCAGCGTGAGATTGGTATTGGTGCTCCATCCGCCCGACATTCTGCGCTGCAGGCCAATCACCACGCCGTGATACTTGCCCGTGCCTCCCACCGATTCCTGAATCGTCGAGTAGAAGCGGCCCTGGTCGGGATTCTGCAGGAACAGCACGCGGCGCTGCTCAATGTTGGCGTTCGTGTTCACGCCGCCGGGAATGAACACGGCCGGGTTCAACTCACGCCCGAGCCAGATGTTCCGCGTGCGGTTCCCGAGGTAGGACACCGACGCCAGCCAGCTGGTGGCAAACTGACGCTGATAACTCACGTTCCACTGGGTGACCGACATCGGGTCGAAGTCGAACGGCATCGTCACATAGGTGCCCTGGGTCGGGAATGCAATGTTCGACGGTGGGGGGTTCGGCACCGGGAACGGATTGCCGCCGGGGTAGCCCTGCCACGGATTTTCGAAGGTGGCCGGGTTGTTCACCTGGATGGTGTTGCCGAACGGCGCATTCAGCGGATGCCGGCCGTACTGCCACAGCTTGGGGGAATCGTAGTAGATCCCGATCGCCCCACGAATGGTCTGCAC
>JBIIDF010000386.1:0-2676 GCA_044238535.1 Vicinamibacterales bacterium | reverse complement strand
ACGCCGGATGGATCAATCGCTGTGGTCGCTGCTGGCCGATGAGTGGAGCGCGCCGCCGCCGGAACCTCCGGCCGTGCACTGACGCCCATGCGGACGTCTTCCGTCGTCGCCGGTGCCGGGTCATCCCTCGCCGAGGCCGGCTGGAGTGCCGGGTTACCCTGCCTGCGGTGCCCGCGCGCCACGCTGCGTGAACTGCAGCTGACCGATGCGCCGTCACTGCTGGCGCATGTGGCCACTGACGAGGTCTCCCGCTACATTTCACCGCCACCTACCTCGACCGACGGGTTCGAGCGCTTCATTCAGTGGACACACCGCGAGCGTCTGGCCGGGGAGTATGCCTGCTTCTCGGTGGTGCCGGACGGGGTGGACCATGCCGTCGGTCTCTTTCAGCTGCGCTCCATCGAAGCTGGATTCGCGACGGCTGAGTGGGGATTTGCGATGGGCTCGGCCTACTGGGGATCGGGCGTGTTCGTCGCGGCGGCGGCGGCGGTCCTGGGCTTCGCGTTCGAGACCATTGGTGTGCAGCGGCTCGAGGCCCGTGCGGCCGTGATGAACGCCCGGGGGCAAGGGGCCCTGCGCAAGCTGGGCGCGGTCCAGGAGGCGGTGCTGCGGCGGTCGTTCAAGCGCGGCGGCCAGTTCTTCGACCAGACCCTGTGGTCGATTCTTGCGGAGGACTGGCGGTCGCATCGTGCCCTCCAGACGACGCCCATACACTGACGAGGGCCGGTGACCCGGGCTACACTCGTGAGCAGTGCGCGTCTCTGATTTCTCGTTCGACCTTCCTGACGAACTGATTGCGCAGGCCCCTCCGTCGACGCGCGGGGCGTCTCGCCTGTTACGGCTCGATCGGGCCACGGGTGCGTGTACTCACGGCATGTTCCGGCAGTTGCCTGACTGGCTGAACGCCGGGGACCTGCTGGTGGTGAACGATACGCGCGTATTTCCCGCACGACTGCTGGGGGAGCGGCTTCCCGGAGGCGGTGCCGCCGAGTGTCTCCTGGTGCGCCCTGTGGAGGGCGACGATGTGTGGCTGGCGCTGGTGCATCCCGGCGCGCGCATCAGGACTGGACAGCGGCTGCGGTTTCCCAGCGAGGCGCTGACGCTCGAGGCGGAGGTGCTGGAGCGGGCGGATCAGGGGCGCCGGTTCGTGCGCCTGCTGCCGCCCCGTGATGTGCCTGTGTGGGACGCGATTCACGCCGTCGGGCACATGCCCCTGCCGCCCTACATGCGCCGTCCGGATAGGGCCGACGATCGTGAGCGTTATCAGACGGTGTATGCGCGCGCGGTCGGGTCGATTGCCGCGCCGACGGCCGGGCTGCACTTCACACCGGACATCTTTGAGGCCCTCGACGCCCGCGGCGTCGGACGCGTGGCGATCACCCTTCACGTGGGCTATGGGACGTTCCAGCCCATTCGTGTGGACCGCGTTGACGACCACCAGATGGAATCGGAACGCTTCGAGGTGAGTTCGGCCGCCGCCGCCGCGCTGACACGGGCGCGCGCGGAGGCGCGGCGAGTGATCGCAGTGGGCACGACATCGACGCGCACACTGGAATCGCTTCGCATCGCGGCCGATGGGACCATTCCCGAGCAGGCGGGTGAGACGGCGCTGTTCATCCGGCCCGGGCACCAGTTCCAGCTGATGCAGGGGTTGATCACGAACTTCCACCTGCCGCAGTCGTCGCTGCTCATGTTGGTATCGGCGTTTGCCGGCCGAGACGCGGTCCTGTCCGCGTATCGTGAGGCCGTGGCGTCCCGCTACCGGTTTTTCAGTTACGGTGATGCCATGGTGGTGATCTGATGGTGCTGGGTTACGACGCATTCGACTTGTCGCAGGTGCAGACCTATCCGCTGGCGTCCCGGACGAGCAAGGTGACGCTGGCCGATGTGGCGCGGCCTCATGTGGCGGGGACTGGTGTGGACGGATGGCTCTCGCGGCTGCCCGACCTTCTGGCCGGGCGCGACTTCCGCGCAGTGATTGACGCCATTCACCGGGCACGACAGCAGGACCGACCCGTCGTGTGGGGGCTTGGGGCCCATGTGGTGAAGGTGGGGCTGTCACCGATCCTCGTGGATTTGATGCGGCGCGGCTACGTATCGGCGCTGGCCCTGAACGGGGCGGGCATGATCCACGATTTCGAACTAGCCGTCGGGGGGTCCACCTCGGAGGATGTGGACGGCACGCTGGGCACCGGTCAGTTCGGGATGGCGACCGAAACGGGACGAGACCTGAACGCAGTGATCACCGAGGGGGTGGCACGAGGTGCGGGCATCGGCCAGTCGGTCGGGGCGTATCTCTGTGACCAGCAGGTGCCGCATCTGGAATACAGCCTGGTGGGCATGGCGTATCGCCTGGGTATTCCGGTCACGGTGCATGTGGCACTCGGCACCGACATCATCCATATGCATCCGTCGGCGTCGGGGGCCGCTCTCGGGGAGGGCAGCCTTCGTGATTTCCGGTATCTGGCGTCGGTGGTCTCCCATCTGTCCGGGGGCGTGTATCTGAACTGCGGATCGGCGGTGGTGCTCCCCGAGGTATTCCTGAAGGCCGTGGCCGTTGTGCGCAATGCCGGGCACTCCCTTGACGGGCTGACGACGGTGAATCTCGACTTTCTGCGGCACTACCGCCCGCAGACCAATGTGGTGACGCGTCCGACGGCCGGCACGGGGCGGGGC
>JBIIDF010000385.1:0-2680 GCA_044238535.1 Vicinamibacterales bacterium | reverse complement strand
GCCGGTGTCATGGGGGTTGAGGGGCTCGGTTGCCTGACCGCCGCCGAGCGCGGCCTGTCGCAGCCACGATGAACCGGTATCGCTGAACGCATTCCAATACAGATGCAGGCGCAGCGAATAGGCGGGCACCTGGCCCGGATTGGTGAAGGTAATGCGCGCACGACCCGTCAGACGGTGCCCCTCGGGTTCGAGGGAGGCATCGATGTCGTAGCTGGCCACCGGCGGAGGAAATGCGGCCGGTGTATCGGCGCGCCCATCAGGCCGCCGTGGGGCTTGGGGAGACGACGGCGATGTCGCCGCGGACGCGGGCGTCCCGGAGCTCCCTTCAGACGTCGGCGGGCGGTTGCTGGTGGCCTGGGACGACACGGATGCCGCTGGCGTCGAGGGCCTGATGTCTACGGTGCCCGGCGCAGACTGGGATGCGCTGGGCGCGCCTGTCAGACCGGCCAGCGACACCAACCCCAGGGCCATCGTCAGAGTTCGCAGGTGAACGGGCAACGCAGGCACAGCAGCCCCATGCTACACCGCGACGACGGCAGAGCGGTGGCGCCGTCGGGGGGCGCCACCCCGGGTGCGGAAGGGCTGCCGGGCGCTGCGCGCCGTGCGGACACACGACCGGTCACGGCAGCGGCGTTCGCGCCGGCACGGGCGCCGTGCCGACGTGGATGGCCCAGCCTGATCAGGCCCGGTCGGTCGCGTATAATCCGTCCGCATGACGCACGCCGCTTCTTCGTCCGCCTCGCCCACTCGCCGCGACTTTCTGCGTTCCACGTCGGCGGCCCTCGCCCTGCTGGGCGTGCCCGAGGCTCTCTGGGCCATGCAGTCCGGTGAGGAGATGGTGCGTCTGACCGACTACACGGACGACTTCAAGATCGATGCGCAGGCGTCGAACCCGTTTGTGCGGTGTGTCGACCACCGCAACCTCACCTCGTGGGTGACGGCCAACGACGATTTCTACGCCTTCCATCAGACGGTAACGCCCACCGTGGATCCGGCGACGTTCCGCCTGCGGATCAGCGGGCTGGTCGACCGGCCGCGCGAGTTCACCCTCGACGAACTGATGGCCCGCAAGGACCGCCGCGACGAGGCGGTGACGCTCGAGTGCTCGGGTAACTCGAATCGTCCGACGCGGATGGCCGGTCTGCTCAGCAACGGCGTCTGGACCGGCGTGCCCCTGGCCACGGTGCTCAAGGAAAGCGGCGTGAAGGCGGACGCGCGCGAGGTGGTGTTCCTCGGGGCCGACCTTGAGAAGGAAAAGAAGTGGCAGGCCGGCAACCGCGAGTTCGAAGCGCCGCACGGTCGCAGCGTGTATGTGCAGGATGCCCTGCATCCTGATGCGCTGCTGGCCTTCCACCTGAACGGCAAGCCGCTGCCGCCGAAGAACGGTTTTCCCCTGCGGCTCATCCTGCCGGGCTGGTACGGCATGACGCAGGTCAAGTGGCTGTCGCGCATCCACCTCATCGACCGTCGCTACGAAGGTCAGCATCAGGTCCGCAACTACCTCAGCCTGCGTGCGCACGAGACCCCGGAAGGCACGATCTGGCTCGACCAGTCCATCAGCCGGACCAACATGAAGTCGATCGTGGCGCGTGTGACCCGTCGCCGCCGCGGCGCCGACTGGGAGTACCGCATCAGCGGTCCGGCCTGGGGAGGGCAGGTGCCCATCCAGTCTGTGGAAGTGAAGGTCGACGAGGGCCCGTGGCAGCAGGCGACCTTGGGCGACCAGCGCGGGAAGTATGCGTGGACGCTGTGGTCCGTCTCGGTAAAGAACCTGACACCGGGCCTGCATAAGGTTGTCTCACGCGCGATTGATGCCAACGGCACCGTGCAGCCCACCGAGCAGGAGCGTCGGGCGCGTCTGGCGTCGGGCCGTGAAGACAACGCCCAGTGGACGCGCGAGATCGACGTCGCCGGCTGAGCCGGTGACCGCGGGCCGCTGCAGGCCTCAGCTGAGACCGTAGCGCTGGCGTTTCAGAAAAAGGCCCTTCCGCGAAATCCCCAGCAGGACGGCGGCACGCTCGACGTTGCCGCCGGTCTTCTCGAGTGCGCGTGCGATCAGCAGCCGTTCGATGGTGCCGGTCGCGTGGGCCAGCGACTGATCGAGCCGGATGCGCGCTTCGTCGGGCGGGGTGTCACGCACGGCAGGAGGGAGTGAGGGCGGCGTGGTCGACGGCTGCTCCACAAAGTGCGGTACGCCGATGGGCTCGCCCGGTTCGCCGAGCACCATCGCCCGACGCAGCAGGTTGGCGAGCTGCCGAACATTGCCTGGCCACGCCTGCATCATGAGCCAGTCGAGGGCGTGCGAGGTGATGGGCACCGGTTCGCGCTGCATGTCGGCAGAGACACGTGCAATCAGGTGATGCACCAGGTCGGGGATGTCCTCGCGCCGTTCGCGCAACGGCGGCACGTGGAGGTGCACGGCATTGAGGCGGTAGAGCAGGTCGGCCCTGAATCGTCCCACCTGCACCAGATGCTCGAGGTGGGCGTTGGTCGATGCGACGATCCGCACGTTCACGTGCACCACGCGCGACTCCCCGAGTGGCAGCACTTCCCCGGTTTCGAGGAACCGCAGCAGCTTCGGCTGCAGGTCCATCGGCATATCACCGATTTCGTCCAGCAGCAGCGTGCCTCTGTCGGCCGCGCGCAGCAGGCCCGGCATCTGCTCGGTGGCCCCGGTGAA
>JBIIDF010000384.1:0-2698 GCA_044238535.1 Vicinamibacterales bacterium | reverse complement strand
CAGTAAGGAAGAGGCGCACGATTATCGGTACTTCCCGGACCCCGACCTGCCTCCGCTGGTGGTGGGGGCCGAGCGACTCGCCGAGGCACGGGCGTCGCTGCCAGAGTTGCCCGATGCCCGCCGTGCGCGGCTGATGTCCCAGTATGGGTTGCCCGCGTACGATGCCGACCTGCTGACGCAGTCGCGCGAGCTGGCTGACTACTTCGAAGCGGTGGCCAGTGCCTCGGCCCTGCCGAAGGCGGCGAGCAACTGGGTGATGGGCGAGGTCCTGCGGACCATGAAGGAACGAGCCGTGCCGATTACAGCGGTCCCCATCTCCCCGGCGGCCCTGGCCGGACTGCTGCGCCTGGTCGATGCCGGCACCATCAGCAGCACCGTGGCCAAGGACGTCTTCGCCACGATGTACGACACTGGCAGAACGGCTGACGACATTGTGGTGTCGCAGGGGCTTGCGCAGGTATCGGACACCTCGGCGCTCGAGCCGCATGTCGCCGCGGTGCTGGCGGCACATCCCGAGATCGTCGAGGAGATTCGGGCCGGGAAGGACCGCAAGTTCCAGTTTCTTGTGGGGCAGGTCATGAAGGCCTCGCGCGGCAAGGCCGATCCGAAGGTGGTCACCGACCTGCTGCTGCGGGCCATCGGCTGAGCACCGCATGATCCGCCGATGGGTGCTGGCCGTCTCGGTGTATCTGGCCGCGGCGGTCGGTCTGACATGGCCGCTGGCGACGCACCTCCGCACGCATCTGGGGGCCCCCGAGGGCCCAGGCGATCCCTTCCTGAATCTCTGGGTGATGGGATGGGGCCTGCGATCATGGGCCAGTGATCCGCTCGGTACCCTGACCGGGCGGGCGTTCGACGCCCCCATTTTTCACCCGGCCGCGCTGACGCTGACCTACACCGACCACCAGTTGCTTCAGTCACTGGTCATGGTGCCCGTCTGGTTGACAACCGGGTCGCTGCCGCTGGTCTACAACCTGACGCTGCTGCTGGCACTCGTCGCCAGCGGTCTCGCCATGTTCGCGCTCGCGCGCGTGGTCAGCGGATCAACCGCCGCGGCGCTGCTGGCGGGTCTGCTCTGGATGGCCTGGCCGTATCGAACGGCCCATCTGTTGCATCTGCAGTTGCAGGCGCTCTACTTCATGCCACTGGCGGTGTGGGCATTGCTGCGCGTGGCCGCCGCGCGTCGATGGTGCGACGCCGTGCTGCTGGGCGTGACGGCCGGCGCCCAGGCCCTCGTGTCTGTCTACTACGGAATCATGACCGCCTGGGGGCTGGTGCTGCTGGCACCGATCATCGGCTGGCTGACGGGACAGTGGCGCGCGCGTCGATACTGGACGCGGGTGGGACTGGCCGGGGTGGTGGCGGCCCTCCTCGTGGTGCCGGTGGCCCTGCCTTATGCACGGGCGCGGGCCGCCGAAGGGTTCGGGCGGTCGAGTTTCGAGGCCTCGCAGCATGCCGCGTCGCTGCAGAGCTACACCCAGGTGCCCCCGGTCAACCTCCTGTATGGCACCGGCTGGTTGGCCCCTCGAGCCCCACAGCCCGGCGCACGCGACCGTCGTCACGTCGAGCATCAGATGTTTCCCGGAGCCGTGGCGCTGATTCTGGCCCTGCTGGGCGCGTGGGTCGGCTGGCGTTCGGATCACCGGGTGGTGACGAGAGCTGCGGTCGTGACCGCTGTGGTCGCGGTCTGGCTGTCACTGGGCCCTGAAGGTCCGCTGGGGCTGTATCGGGCGGTGGCTCGGGCGTTACCCGGCTTCGAGGCCATCAGGGCACCGGCACGCTTTGCTGTGGTCGCCATGCTGGGGCTGTGCCTGCTCGCCGCTGTCGGGTGGTCGTGGGTCATGGCGCGACTCGTGGCCCGTCACGACAGACGGCGCGCGTGGGTCGCGACGGCGGCGGTCATCATCCTCTGCGCGATGGAGTATGCGAACCGTCCGCGTGTGCTGGCTGAGGCACCACCCGCCCGTACGGCCACCGGTGCCTGGCTGGCCAGCGAACCCGTGCAGGGGCCCGTGCTCTATTTGCCTATCGGACTCGACCGCGAGAACACTCCGGTCATGGTCGAAGCCCTCGAACACGGCCGCCCCATCGTCAACGGATACAGCGGCCAGCGTCCGGTCGGGTATGCCACCACCGTCGAGGCGCTCTCGACGCTGCCGGCACCCGAGGGCCTGGCGATGCTGCGTGAACTCGGGGTATCGACGGTGGTCAGTGACCGGCCGCTCGAGACCGACACGCCCTCGCCGCTGCAGCGAGCGGCCACCCCGGATGGTCGCTTTGTCTATCGGGTCGTGTGGACGCCCGACGTGGAACAGGCCCTCGACGCCGCCACCGATGGTGAGCCGATGCCGGCGGGGCCCCTGCCGTTTGCAGATGGGGAACGCCTGGCGTTCGACGTGCAGTGGATGGGCGATGTGTCTGCGGGCGTCATTACTCTCGCCGCACGCGTGGCTACACCCGAGGAGCGTGCCGCGTGGCCCGGCGCCGCGTGGGAGATTTCCGCCGGTGCCAGGACAGCGCCCTGGGTCTCCCGGTTTTTTGAAGCCGACGATGCGTTTTCGAGTCTCCTCACCGGAGACCTCCAGCCCCTGCTGCATGCGCGTCGCATTCACGAGGGGGCGCGTCAGTTGACGCGTGCCTACGTGTATGACGAGGCGCGGCGCCGGGTCTCCACCGCGGCGGACAGTATGGCGGCCCG
>JBIIDF010000383.1:0-2699 GCA_044238535.1 Vicinamibacterales bacterium | reverse complement strand
CGCGTGACGCCTCGCGTGGGTTGCGACCACCCGGGCCACGATTCGTAGATGGGGGTGCAGGCGGCCAATGTCCGGGCATCGGCAGGCAAGGCCTCCAGCGTGCGCTCGCCAACCCGATAACCCGTGCAGATGTCCACGGACGGCAGTCCGTCCAGCACATCCATCTTGGTGAGGGCCAGTGCGTTGATCCCGTTAACGCGCACGGCGTAGCGCACGGCCACCGCATCGAACCAGCCGCAGCGCCGCGGGCGGCCGGTGGAGGCGCCGTACTCCTGCCCCGTGTCGCGCAACCGCTCCCCGATGGCGCCATGCAGCTCGGTTGGGAGCGGGCCTTCGCCGACGCGGGTCAGGTAGGCCTTGGCCACGCCGAGGACGCCGTGAATCGCCTGCGGTGGAAGCCCGAGGCCGGTGCACGCCCCACCGATGGAGGCGTTCGACGAGGTGACATACGGATAGGTCCCGTGGTCGATATCCAGCATCGTCCCTTGCGCGCCTTCGATGAGGACACGCTCGCCGCGGCGGACCGCATCGTCCAGCAGCAGTGACACATCGGCCACCCAGGGCCGCATGCGGTCGCCGTAGGCGAGCAGCTGCTCGTAGACCGGCTGCCACTCCATCCGCG
This sequence comes from Vicinamibacterales bacterium, assembly GCA_044238535.1. GTDB lineage: Bacteria > Acidobacteriota > Vicinamibacteria > Vicinamibacterales > UBA2999 > VFZN01. Next base: position 2,077 of record JBIIDF010000383.1, on the reverse strand, counting down.
TGTCGCGGATGATCTGATTGCGTGCGTGGACGTTTTCACGCACAACCTCGGCCAGCTCCGGTGTGTCGACGAGGTCGCAGACCCGAATGCCGCGTCGCCCGATCTTGTCCTCGTATGCGGGGCCAATGCCGCGTGACGTGGTGCCGATCTTGCGCTCGCCGCGGCGCGCTTCGCTCAGGACGTCGAGTTCGCGATGGTACGGCAGGATGAGATGGGCCTTGTCACTGATGACCAGACGATCGCCCACGTCGATGCCCAGCCCCGCCAGCTCGTCGACCTCACGGAAGAGGGCCTCGGGGTCGATCACCACGCCGTTGCCGATGATGCAGCGCACACCGGCGTGCAGAATGCCCGAAGGAATCAGATGGAGCACAAACTTGCGCCCCTCGACATAGACCGTATGGCCCGCATTGTGGCCGCCCTGATAGCGGGCGACCAGGCGGAAATGCGGCGTCAGGAGATCGACAATCTTGCCCTTCCCTTCGTCGCCCCACTGCGCGCCCAGCACTGCGATGTTCATCGCCCTACTGTATCCTACGCCGCATGATTCTCCTCGATGGCTCCTCCCTGCGACTGCATGAGCTGGTAGCCCTCGCTGACGGTCACGCGGCGGCGGCGCTGGCGCCCGACGCCCGTGTGCGGGTCGCACAGTCGCGGGCCGTGGTCGACCGGCTCGCGGACGGCGAGGCCGCCGTCTACGGGGTAAATACCGGGTTCGGGAATTTTGCCGAGACCCGCATTTCCCGAGGCGATCTCGCCCGCCTTCAGACCAACCTGATTCGCAGTCACGCCACGGGCGTCGATGCGCCACTGCCGCCGCGTGCGGTGCGCGCGATGATCACGCTGCGGGCCAACGTCCTCGCGAAAGGGTATTCGGGGATCCGCCCCGAGACCCTGGACGCGCTGCTTGCCCTGCTGCAGCACCGCATTCACCCGCATGTGCCGAGCCGGGGCTCGGTCGGCGCCAGCGGCGATCTGGCCCCGCTGGCGCATCTCGCGCTGGTGCTGATTGGCGAAGGCGAGACCTGGGATGGCGGCACACGCGGCGATGGCGCCGAGGCGCTGCGGTCCGCCGGCCTCGCCCCGGTCGCCCTCGGCCCCAAGGAGGGACTGGCCCTCATCAACGGGACACAGGCCTCGACGGCGGTGCTGGCGCTGGCCCTCGACGGTGCCTGGCAACTGGCGCGCGCCGCCGACATCATCGCGGCCCTCAGCATCGATGCCCTGCTCGGGTCCATCCGTCCCTTCGACCCGCGCATTCATGCGGCCCGGCCCTTCGTCGGTCAGCAGCAGGTCGCCGACAACGTGCGTCGCCTGCTGCGCGACAGTCCATTGCTGGCGTCACACGTCCACTGCGGACGCGTCCAGGATGCGTACTCCGAGCGCTGTGTCCCGCAAGTCCACGGCGCTGCTCGGGAAGCCATGCAGTGGGTCCAGCACATCGTCACCACGGAAATGAATGCCGCCACGGACAACCCCATGGTGTTCGCTGACGATGACGACATGGTGTCGGGCGGCAACTTCCATGGAGCCCCTGTCGCCCTGGCCGCCGATACCCTGGCCCTCGCCGTCACGCAGCTGGCCACCATCAGTGAGCGCCGGACAGAACGTCTGCTGAATCCGACCTTGTCCGGGCTCCCGGCGTTTCTGACGAGAGACGGCGGGCTGCACTCGGGCTACATGATGGTGCAGGTCGCGGCGGCCGCGGTGACGTCTGAACTGAAATCGCTCTGCCATGCCGCCTCGGCCGACACGATTCCGACGTCCGCCAGCAAGGAAGACCACGTCAGCATGAGCATGGGGGCCGCCCTCAAAGCTGAGCGCGCTCTCGAACTGGCCCGCACGGTGCTGGCCATCGAACTGCTGTGCGCCTGCCAGGCCATCGATCTGCGGGCGCCCCTGACGAGCACGCCGATGCTCATGGCCGCGCATGCCGAGGTCCGCGCACAGGTGCCTACACTGAATGACGACCGTCCTCCAGCCCCAGATATTGTGGTCGTCACCCGCACGATCACATCGGGCGCACTGGAGCGCAGTGTCGGGATTGCTGTCAACTGATCACGGCAACATTTTCAGT
>JBIIDF010000382.1:0-2741 GCA_044238535.1 Vicinamibacterales bacterium | reverse complement strand
CGGGAATTCGAATACCTCCCTGGGGCGTTCACCGTGTCGCCTGGCGTGGTGGTGCCGAAGGGGGAGTACAGCTATTCGAGTACGCGGCTGGCGTACACGCTTGGCCAGCAGCGCGCCTTCTCTGGACGCATCTCGGTGGCCACCGGCACGCTGTATGACGGCCATCGGTCAGACCTCTCCTACAGCGGGCGGTGGGGCCTGCATCCGCGAATGTCGGTCGAGCCGACCGCGACGCTGAACTGGGTCTCGCTGCCCTACGGCACGTTCAACGCGCGCCTGCTCGGGTCACGCGTGACGGTAACGCCCACGCCGCGCATGGTGCTGAGCAGCCTCGTGCAGCTGAACATCGATGCGCGCACGCTGACGTCGAGTGCGCGCCTGCGGTGGGAATATACCGGAGGCAGCGAAGTCTTTCTCGTCTACACCGACGGCCGCGACACGGCGCTGCGTCCCGGCATGATGACGAGGGTGCAGAACCGGACGCTGGCGTTCAAGGTGACGCGGCTGTTCCGGTTCTGACTCCGCCTCGTCGCTGAAGGCGGGGGCCGCCCGCAGACGGCCCCGGGGTGTCAGTCTTCCGGTGCGCCGGGCAGCAGCGGCTCGAGGTCGAGCGCCTGCGGACCCTGCTCGGTGCAGACGGCGTATCTGGTTTCGCCCGCGCGATACATCGAGACGCCGGCATACTCGCCCTTCTTGTTCAGGACAAAGAAGCGGATGTTGAAGTTGGGTAGCCCGCGGGCGTTCAGCAGGCGGCGTTCGATGGTGTTCGCCCGGATGCGCGTGAGGGCCTCGAGCCCGGCATCTTTCGGGGCCAGGCCCCGGCGCAATCCTTCGACAATCAGGAATGACGACAGGTTGTAGAGGTTGGCTTCACCGCGCCCGGTCGATCCGGCGGCCCCGACTTCGTTGTCGACATACAGTCCGGCCCCGAGAATCGGCGAGTCGCCAGTGCGGCCGGGAATCTTCCAGGCCAGCCCGCTGGTGGTGGTCACGCCGCACAGGTCACCCTGCGGGCCGATGCCCTCGCAGTTGATGGTGCCCCAGAAACTGCCCTCGGGAATCAGCCCGTCGCGCACCATCGCCCGTCCGGCCGCGAGTGCGCGCGATTCCTTCTGGCGTTCCCGCAGCAGGTGGGCGGCGACGTCGCCGGGATCTTTCTCGTGACGGTCGCGCGGGCTGCGGCCCGCACCCGTGGGGTCGAGCCAGTGCTCCGGGTCAGACCGCCGCTTCCACTCGCGCCACAGCGTCCGCGAGTGGGCCGTGTTGAGGTCATCCTCCACCGTGAAGCCCATCTGTCGAGCAAACGCCTGTGCGCCCGTGCCCACCAGCAGGTGGTGGTCGGTGTAGTCCATGACCGCTTTGGCCACGAGGGACGGCGTGCGTACCCCCTGCAGGCTGGCGACGGCCCCAGCGCGCTTCCTGGGGCCATGCATGCATGACGCATCCAGCTCGACCACGCCATCGGCATTCGGGAGGGCCCCATATCCGATGCCGGTTTCCAGGGGATCGCGTTCGGGAATATTGACGCCGGCAATCAATGCGTCGAGCACATCGTTGCCCTCAGTGATCAGCCGGAAGGCGCGCGCCACCGCATTTTCGCTGCCGCCGTTCGTGAATTCAAATCCGGAATAGTCGGCGATGACGACAGGGCGCACCGTGCGCTGCAGCCACAACGTGGCGGAGCGGGCGTCGGCGGTGGGCAGGCCGGCGGTCAGTCCCGCCGCAGTGCAGGCCACGAATTCGCGTCGATTCAGCATCAGGAACTCCTCAGGACGACACGGTCCTCCGAGGCATCCTAGCGCAGATCGGGACGTGGACCCATCGCGGCCAGCGCGCGCGATGGGTGGCGCTCCCCTGGTCGCTGCGCCCCGTGCGCCGAATGGCGTGCGCCAGTGCCGCGTGCGGCCTGCAGCGTCTGCCATGCTGGCGTGTGAGCGACATGGTTTGATATAAATCAGCGTAATACTCTAATCAAATTAGTCGACTTGACCTTATGAGCAGCCACGGCTCTAATGCGTGGAACGGCGTCCTGGACGCCAACTCTTATGAGCACACGCACACTGACGGGCGCGCAGATTCTGTGGGACAGTCTCGTGCGCGAGGGCGTTGACGTGGTCTTCGGGTACCCGGGCGGCGCCATCCTGCCTGCGTACGACGCCATGCTCGACTATCCCATCCGACACATTCTGGTGCGGCACGAGCAGGGCGCCACACACATGGCGGACGGATACGCTCGCGCCACCGGCAAGGTGGGTGTCGCGATTGCCACGTCCGGTCCGGGTGCCACCAACATGGTGACCGGCATCGCCACCGCGCAGATGGATTCCTCCCCCATCGTGTGCATCACCGGCCAGGTCGGCAGCGGTCTCATCGGCAGTGATGCCTTCCAGGAAACCGACATCACGGGCATCACGCTGCCCATCACCAAGCACAATTATCTGGTCACCCATGCCAGCGAGGTGGCGGCGGCGGTGCGCGAGGCCTTTGCCATCGCCCGCCACGGACGCCCCGGACCCGTGCTGATTGACATTACCAAGGACGCCCAGCTCGGCACGTGCGAGTTCGATTGGGATGCCGCCACTCCGGACATTCAGGCCATCGACCGCTCGGGACAGGGGTTCGGGGCGGACGCCCTCGAACTGATCAACAAGGCCCAGCGCCCGCTGATTCTCGCCGGGCACGGCATCATTCTCGGTGGCGGATCTGCGGCCGTGCGGGCCCTGGCCGAACGGGCCCAGATC
>JBIIDF010000381.1:0-2745 GCA_044238535.1 Vicinamibacterales bacterium | reverse complement strand
TCCTCGCGTTCCTCAAACCCGAGGGGCAGACACTGCGGTTTCTCATCCGTGCGCCGCTGGCGTCGATGCGCGACATTTCGGTGCCGGTCACCGGTGATGACTACGTCGTGCTGTCACAGGCCGACCCCGCGCTGACCGATGCCGCCACCCTCTGGATCTCCGACTTCGTCAAGGTCTACGAGAACGGCCAGCTCCTGCCCGCCCCCGCCGTGCGGGCCGTCCGGGCCGAACTCCCCTCGAACCGCGCCTTCTCGAGTTACGACTCGGCGCTGGCGACGGTACAGTCGCCCCGCTTGCCCGACTCGACGCAGATGGTCTGGGAGCAGGGCATGCTCGACGTGCTCTTCGAGTATCCCATCCAGTCGGACCGCGCGCAGTTTGCGATCGCGCCGGGCTTCACGCGGCTCGGTCTGCAGGTCAATGTGGGGTTGCGGTTCCTCGCGCCGGGGGCCCCCGAACGGGTGTTCGACGTGCACGCGGACGTGGGCGTGGTCGAACTCGATCCGCGGTGGTATCAGGCCGCCTGGCTCTTCGTCAAGGAAGGCTACTGGCACATTCTGGACGGCACCGACCATCTGCTCTTCCTGCTGTGCCTGGTGATTCCCTTCCGCCGCCTCCGGCCGCTGCTCGTCATCGTCACGGCATTCACGGTGGCGCATTCGGTCACGCTCATCGCGTCGGCCTACGACCTCGCGCCCGATTCGCTATGGTTCCCTCCGCTGGTGGAAACCGTGATCGCCGCGTCGATTCTGTACATGGCCCTCGAAAACATTGTCGGGGCAGGCCTGCAGCGGCGGTGGGTCATGACGTTTGCCTTCGGCCTCGTGCATGGATTCGGGTTTTCGTTCCTCCTGCGCGAGCGCCTGCAGTTCGCCGGCGACCATCTGCTGTCGTCGCTGCTGGCGTTCAACGTCGGCGTCGAGGCCGGCCAGCTGCTGGTCCTGGTGGTACTCATTCCCGCGCTGGGATGGCTGTTCACCCGCATCGTTGCCGAACGCATGGGCGTGGTGCTGCTGTCGGCCGTGGTCGCGCATACCGCCTGGCACTGGATGACCGACCGATGGACGGTACTGGCCGGGTTTCCGTGGCCCTCGATGGATGCCCTGGCCTGGGCATCACTGATGCGCTGGACGATCGCCGCCGTGGTGACGGGCGGCCTGCTGTGGTGGGGATCCGGCGTCGTGCGCCGCTGGGAGGGACTCGAGGAATAATCCCGCGGGCCGGGCACCGACGACACGGTGCCCGACCACCAGGGAATGCACGCGTCAGCGACGTGTGTATTTCTTCACGGCGCGGGGACCGACCTCGGCACCGTAGATGTTGCCGGCCGCATCCACGGCCACGCCTTCCGCCGCCCACGTGCCCGTCGCACCCGGCGCGCCATCGGCCTTCTTCATGACCGGCTTGCCGTCCACCATCGAGAACGTCTCGCCTACGCTGGTCGGGTCGGGAATGAACCCGGTGATCTTCCCGTCACGCGCGCTGCCGATGCGGATGCCACGCATCCAGGCCCCGTGCGGCGGATTAACCGAGCCCGACTCGGAGTCGGCCCCGTAGATGATGTCGTTCTTGTCGATGGTGATCCCGCTCAGACGGCTGAACTGATACCACGTATCGAGCGTCTTGTAGGTCTCGGCATCGAGAATCTGGATGCGGTTGTTCGAGCGGTCGGCCACGAAGAGCCGTCCCTTCGAGTCGAACGCCAGGCCGTGGGGCTGCATGAACTCGCCGTCGGTGCCCGTGCCCAGCTTTCCAAACTCGCGGAGGAACTTGCCGGTCTTGTCGAAGCGCACGAGGCGTGCGGGTGAGGGTGCCGCATTCCCGTGGCCCTCGGCGACGAGAATGTCGCCATTCGGGTAGGTGATGACGTCATTCGGCTGGTAGAACGACGCCGGGTCGGCCGGCTGCCCCGGCTGGTTGCCGCCGGGCTTGCCCAGGGACATCAGCAGTTTGCCGTCGGGACTGAACTTGTGCACCTGGTGCCCGACGATGGTGGACGGTGCGGGCGGCAGGGGCACGTCGGCGGCCTGACCGGGCCGGCGGCGCGGGAGATTGTCCTGGCCGTCGGTCACCCACACGTTGCCGTCACGGTCGATGTGGATGCCGTGTGGAAACACCATCAGCCCCTTGCCCGTGCTGAGCAGCAGCTTGCCCGACGCGTCGAACTTGAGCAGCGTATCGAGCGGCGACATCTGCCCCTTGGCCGCATCCCAGCAGGAATTGGCACTGCAGCGCTCAGCCACCCAGATAGCCTTGCCGTCCTTGTCGATGTCGACCGCGCTCGTCGACCCCCAGGTCCGCCCCTCGGGCAGCTTGAAGTGATTCTCAATGGTCTGGTAGGGATTCGGGGCCTGATTCACCGGCGGCATCGCCGCTCCGCCCTGCGCCAGCATCCGGGCACCGGTCATCGCCGCCACCACACATACACCCGCCATTACGCCTGTCCGCACGTTCACCCGCATCGGAATCCTCCTGTGGGAACTCTCGAAAACACCTGCGCCGGAGAGCATAGCGTATTTATAATGGGCGCAATCATGCCGATGTTCGAGTACGCCTGCACCGGCTGCGGGCACGAGTTCGAGACGCTGGTCAGAACGGGCGACACGCCGTCGTGCCCCGCGTGCCAGGGTGTCACGCTCGAGCGCCTGCTGTCGCTGCCCGCCGTGCATTCGTCGGGCACCCACGCACTGGCCATGAAGGCCGCTGCCAAACGTGACAAGGTCCGCGGGTCGGAGATGGCACGCG
>JBIIDF010000380.1:0-2758 GCA_044238535.1 Vicinamibacterales bacterium | reverse complement strand
CGACGGCCTCAGCCTGACCATCCGGCGCGGCGAGCGGTGGGCCGTGATGGGCCGGAACGGTGCGGGCAAGACGACGCTGCTGAAGATGCTGGCGGGTGTGCTGACGCCAGACACCGGTGACGTGCGGCTGGGCGCGAGCCTGCGGATGGGCTACTTTGCGCAGCAGTCCCTGGACGTGCTCGACGCCGACCTGACCATCATCGAGCAGCTGCAGCAGGACTTCCCGCAGGACGGCCTCGGCGCCCTGCGGACGCTCGCCGGCGCCTTCCAGTTCTCCGGCGACGATATCGACAAGCGGATTCGCGCCCTGTCCGGTGGCGAGAAATCACGATTGGCGATGGCCCGCATGCTCTACAACCCGCCGAATTTCCTGGTCCTCGATGAGCCGACGAACCATCTCGACCTGGCGACCAAGGAGATGCTGGTCGACGCCCTGAAGGATTTCGAGGGCACGATGATGTTCGTGTCGCACGACCGCATGTTCCTGCGCGGGCTCGGCTCGCGCGTGCTGGAGCTCGGCGGCGATGGGGGGGACAGTCGCGACCCGCTGGTGTATCCGGGCAGTTACGTGGAATACGTGGAAAAGACGGGTCACGAGGCCCCGGGTACGCACTCCTGACCCCTCGTCCCAGGGTCGATTTTTTGCTTGCCTCCGGGCCCGCATCGGGGCCACTCTATCGAGTCGCATCACGTTTCTGAATCTGTCCGCATCAGCCCTCGGGACCCTCGGGGGCCCGCCTGAGGAGGCGCCCATGACTCGGCCGGTCGTCGTGTTCACCGCAGCGCTCGTCGTTCTCGCCGCCACCGTGGTGCCCGCCCTTGCGCAGGGAGCGCCGGCAGCGGCGCCGACCTATTCAAAGGACGTCGCCCCCATCCTCAACAAACACTGCGTCAGCTGTCATCGCCCCGGGGAAATCGGTCCGATGGCCTTCGAAAGCTACGCGCAGACGCGTCCGTGGGCCCGCGCCATCCGCAGCAAGGTCATGCGCCGCGAGATGCCGCCCTGGGGCGCCGACAATGCCTCGAGCATGAAGATCGGCAACGACCGCACGCTGTCGTCGCACGAACTCGACACCATCGTGGCGTGGGTGAATGGTGGCGCGCCGGAAGGCAACCCGGCCGACCTGCCCGCGCGACCGAGCTTCCCCACAGGCTGGCAGCTCGGCGAGCCCGATTTTGTGTTCGAGCAGCCGGTGGCCTGGACCGTCAAACCCGACGCCCAGGAACCGTATCTCTATTTTTACGAGAAGATTCCGTTCTCTGAAGATCGCTGGGCCGCAGGGGTCGAAATCCGTCCCAGCAACTTCAGCGTCGTGCACCACTCGGGCGTCTACATCATCGACATTCCCGACGGCTACACCGTGAAGGACGGGTACCTGTATGACCCGGCCGGCAAGCAGGTCCCCCCCAGCGTGCCCATGGGCAAGCGCGCGACGCTGGCCGACGGCAGCCTGCTGGCCGGAGCCGACAAGGTCATCAGCTACGTGCCCGGACGCGGCTACGAGAAACATCCCGAGGGCTATGCCAAGCGCATTCCTGCAGGCAAGTATGTCCGCTGGGTCATGCACTACAACCCGACCGGCCAGCCCGAGACCGATCGCAGCAAGCTGGGCCTCTGGTGGGCCAAGGGGCCGGTCCGTCGCGAGGTGCTCAACCTGCAGGCCGGCGACCCCATCCCTGGCAGCGGCAATCGCGGCCTGTACTTCGCCAACGGCAAGGAAGTGCTGTACGAGTCGGATGACACCACGGGCCGCCGCGGCAAGACCCCGACGATTCCCCCGTATGTCGCCGACTTCAGGATGATGGGCATCACGCCGGTCAACGAGGACATCACCCTCTACGCCCTCACGCCGCACATGCACCTGCGCGGCAAGAGCATGAAGTGGTGGGTCACCTATCCGGACGGCCGCGAGGAAGTCATCCTCAACGTGCCCAACTTCGACTTCAACTGGCAGATCCAGTACGAGCTCGCCACGCCACTGAAGGTGCCGGCCGGCAGCAAGATCACCAACGTGGCGATCTTCGACAACTCGGTGAACAACAAGTGGAATCCGGCACCCGAGAAGGAAGTCTACTGGTCGGAGCAGAGCTGGGATGAAATGTATCAGCCCACGACGCAGTTCTCAATCGACCGTCAGGATCTGACGCGGCCGGCCACACGGGGTACGCGCGAACAGCAGCGCCAGCAGCAGAAGTAGCGCCAATGTCGCCCGTCGCGTCACCCCAAAGTCAGAGCCGTCGCGCGGCGGTCGCGACGGCCCTTGCGCTCCTGCTGTCCGGCACCAGTCCCGGCACCAGTCCCGGCGCCGGCCCTGCCGCCCTGGCGCAGCAGGAACGACCGACCAGCCAGGTACCAACACTCGGACGGCCGACGCGGCCGGACGACCCGGCTCCCCTGCTCGATTTCGGCCGCTACTTCACCGGCACGTGGAATGTCAGCTGGGAATACCCGGAGAGCCCCCTCGGACCTGCCGATATTGCCGACGGCACCACATCCTATCGCCAGGTGGGCCCCTCGACATTCGAGGCGTCGAGTATGCTGACGAACTCGGCGGGGGCCTTCACCGTGAAGGACACCTTCGAATACCAGCGCACCGAGCAGACCATCACACGCACCGTCGTCGACAGCCGGGGCTTCACCTACACCCAGACGGGCAGCGTCACCGGTGACCTCGGCGGACAGTTCACCATCAGACTCGAGGGCAAGCCCTTCACCCACCAGGGGCAGACGGTTCGGGTCAATGCCGTGATGCGACTG
>JBIIDF010000379.1:0-2759 GCA_044238535.1 Vicinamibacterales bacterium | reverse complement strand
GCCTGATCTTCGTCGGTGTACTGCCAACCGAACAGCAGCAGCACGTGATAACGCTGGACCCAGAACAGCAGCACGGCCAGCACCGCCGCGGCAGTGGCGAGCACCCGTGACGCGCGGTTTGCCACGTTACTGCCCATACGTCCCGCCAGGCCAAGCCACCGCAGAAGGGGCGACGCGGAATACCCAGCGCCTGGTGACCTCTGTGGTCGCCTCATAGCCCGCGACCAGCATGACCACCGTGCCGTCACCCATCTGTCAGGCGGCGACGCCGAAAAGCGCGCCGATGACGGCCGTCAGTACCATAGCCAAAGCGCCCCAGCATGTGACGCGGGCCATTGCCCGTGGCACCGAGGCGCCGCCCGCCCGCGCCCCGACGGCGCCGAGCAGGGCCAGGAACGCCAGGGAGGCGGCAGAGACTCCGGCGACGAGGCCAGGCGCCGGCAGGAGCGGTACGAGGGTGAGTGGCAGCGCGGCGCCGACCGCAAACGTCAGAGCCGAGGTAAGCGCGGCCTGAATGGGGCGGGCAGCGGTCGCCGAAGAGATACCGAGCTCGTCCCGTGCGTGGGCACCGAGCGGATCGGCCGCCATCAATTGGGTCGCGACTGTTGCCGCGAGGTCGGGGTGCACGCCGCGGTCGATGTAGATTCGGGTCAATTCCTCATGCTCGACGTCTGGGCGAGTGGCCAGTTCCACCTGTTCGCGCGCCAGGTCTGCGCGTTCCGTGTCACTCTGCGAGCTGACCGACACGTATTCGCCGGCGGCCATGGACATGGCACCTGCCACCAGTCCGGCCAGTCCCGCGACAAGCACATCTGCCTGAGACGAGCCCGCCGCGGCGACGCCGACGATCAGACTGGCGGTTGAGACGATACCGTCGTTGGCACCCAGGACGGCGGCGCGCAGCCAGCCTACGCGCGACACCAGGTGCCGTTCCGAGTGCGAGTGAAGACGAGACATTTCGAGACGCTGTAGCGACCGACGCCACTCTACCGTACACGGACACGCCAATGTCCGGAGAGGCACCGTAGCACTGTCAGTGCCCGGTGCGCCGACGGCGATGTCGGCAGTCACCTGCGTTGCCGAGTCTACCCCGGCGGTCGCTGGCCCCCTGCTCACACGGCGCGCGCAGGTGGTGCTGGCTCATCTGGACGGGTGCTGCTGTCGCGCGGCGGGTCGTGGCACAATGCGCCACGATCGCAGGCGATGCTGCCGCTGGCACATGTCGGGCCGCTGTCACGTCTGGTGGGGGAGGTTACTGTGAATCGAGCGCACACATCCGCGGTGGTCAGTGTCGTGCTGGGGCTGGGCCTGCTGGGTCTCGTTGGGGCAGCAATGTTCTCGCTGGGAGGTCCGCGTCCGGCGTCCGAACCCGTCTCGGCGGTGCCTGACTGGTCAGCGCAGGCCGTGCTGAACATGGGCGCGCCGATCAACACCGCCTGGGATGAGGGCGAGCTGTCATTCGCCGACGATGGCACGATGGTGCTGACATCCGCACGGCAGGATCTCGCGGTGGCGCCTGGCGACCCGAAGGACCTCTACATCGCCACATTCAACGCCTCGACGGGCACCTGGAATACGCCGGTCAACATGGGCATCCCGGTGAACGCCGCACCGGCCACTGACGTCGATCCGCTGCGCAAGGGCGATGACCGCGAGCCGTGGATCACACCTGATGGAAACACGATCTATTTCAAGTCAGATCGGCTGGCGACGTCGTCGCCAATGAACATCAATGACATCTTCGTCACGCGTAAAGTCAACGGGCAGTGGACGACGCCTGAGCTGATGCCGGCCCCCATCAGCACGGACGCCGGCAACGAGCACTGCCCGATGCTGCTGCGCGACGGCAGGACCCTGTGCTTTGCCTCGCAGCGCGAGGGTGGCTTCGGCAGTTTCGATATCTGGTGTTCCGAGCAGCAGGCTGATGGCCGATGGAGCGATGCAGTCAATGCGGGGCCGCAGATCAACAGTGCCGGCAGTGAGTTTCACTTCATGGAAGACCCCGCCGGTCGCTGGGTCTACTACTCATCGTCGCGTCCCGGGGGGAAGGGCGGCGTTGACATCTGGGCCTCGAGGCATCTGGGGCGCAACACCTGGGGGCCTGCGGTGAATCTCGGTCCGCTGGTGAACACTGTTGGTGCCGACATGTGTCCCGCGGTGGGCCCTGGTGGCCAGACGCTGGCGTGGTTTGGCGGTGCGCGCAAGGATTCCCTCGGCGCCTCGGACATCTACTTCACGAGTCAGCGGAATATCGATCGCGTGCTGTCTGCGAGTGGCACGCCGTAGCCGCGGTCGTCATCGCGTCACTCACTGCGTGGCGAACTTGGTCAGCAGGCCCCGTGTGCGCACGATGTGCAGCACGCGGGTGAAGGTCAGGCCGGCCAGCAGCAGGTAGAGCGCATTGAGTCCAAAGGCCAGCGTCAGCAGACTGGCTGGTGCCTGCCCGGTCTGTAGCACCTGGCGCATGCCTTCGAACACGGGCGTGGCCGGTAAGCACCACGCCAGGGGCTGCATCCATGACGGCATGTCCTCCACACGGTAGAAGACGGCCACAAACGGCTGGATGAAGAATGGCACGGCCCACGCGAGTGACTCGACCGCCTGTCCCCAGCGCAGGATGAGGGCGGTCGACAGCATGCCGAGTGCCCACCCGAAGAGCATGAGATTAAGGAAGAATGGCACCAGCCACCAGTCGAGCGCGAGCACGTTGAAGCCGTAGCCGATCCGTGACACCACACTCATGACAAGGAACGTGGCGA
>JBIIDF010000092.1:0-10036 GCA_044238535.1 Vicinamibacterales bacterium | reverse complement strand
TTCAGTCGTAACCACTGCGGACCATACAGCAGCAGCAGGCCCATCAGCACGTGCACCAGCATCGCGAGGCCGATGCCGTCGCGCAATGAAATGGCGCGGCCGACGGGCTCGACGTCGGTATATCGATCGTCGAAATCGAAGAACATCGATGAATCTGGAGACTATCACACGCCTGTCGACGCGTCCGGACGCTGGCCCGTATACAGATAGACGATGCCGAAGGCCAACGGGTCGGCCTTGACCTGCACGAACCCGGCCTCACGCAGCACGTCGGCGAACTGCTCCCCCCACGGAAAGGCTTCCACCGACTGCGGCAGATAGTCGTAGGCCGCCGTATGCTGGGACACCGCCCGACCGATGCGCGGCAGCACGTGGTTGAAATACCACAGGTACAGCGGGCGCACCGCAGGAATCACCGGCAGACCGAACTCGAGAATCGCCAGGCGTCCGCCTGGGCGCAGCGTCCTCAGCACATCGCGACAGGCCACGGTCGGCTCGTGCACGTTCCTGATGCCAAAGGCGATCGTGGCCGCATCCACGGACGCCGTCGCCACGGGCAACTGCATCGCGTCGCCGCGCACCAGCGTGACACGCCCGTTGAGGGTCGCATCGTTGACCTTTGCCAGCCCCCGCTGCAGCATCGCCCCGGCGAAGTCCACGCCCACCACGCGCGCGGCACCTGGGGTCGCACGACCGGCGGCCATGGCGACATCTGCCGTGCCCGTGCAGACGTCCAGCACCCGCTCACGTCCGGTCAACCCGAGTGAACGGATGGCCCGACGCCGCCAGTAGCGGTCCAGGCCGGCCGACAGGACCGTGTTCAGCAGGTCATAACGACCGGCAATGGCGTCGAACATGCCCGCGATGCGGGCAGGAGTCTTGTCAACCGACATAGATGTCTATCGCCGTGACGAGAAAGTAAATGATGCCGACATACCCGTTCAGGTCAAACGCGCGCTTGACCTGCGACAGGTCGGTGGCACTGACCAGTGACTGCTCGTACCCCAGCAGCACGGTGACCACCGCCACCCCCGCCAGATACACAGCCCCCAGGTCGGCGAGGGGTGCCAGCGCCAGCATGCAGCCGATAGTGGCCACGTGCATCATCCGGGAAATGAGGAGCGACCGGACGATCCCGAACCGGACCGGCATCGACCGAAGGCCCTGCGCCCGGTCATAGGCCAGATCCTGACACGCATACAGCACGTCGAACCCGCCCACCCAGAGCGCGATGGCCAGGCCCAGCAACCAGGGTTCCCACCCGATCCGGCCTCCGGCCGCCAACCATCCCCCGACCGGTGCCACCGCCATGGCCAGACCGAGAAACAGCTGCGTGTAGGCGGTGTAGCGCTTGGCCAGGGAATACCAGAACACGATCGCCAGTGCGACCGGGGACAGCGCGCCACAGAGCCAGCTGATCTGGAACGACACCGCGACAAACGCCACGGACATCGCCACCACGAATGCGGTGGCGTCCCGCGCACTCAGGGCCCCTCGGGGAATCTCCCGCATCGACGTGCGTGGGTTCTGCGCGTCGAACCGGGCATCCACCAGGCGATTGAACCCCATCGCCGCGCTGCGCGCGGTGACCATGGCGGCCACGATCCAGCCGACGGTGTCGCCGGTGATGGGCTGCTGACGAACCGCCAGCAGGGCCCCGGTCAGCGCAAACGGTAACGCGAAGACCGAGTGACTGAACCGCACAAACGACAGGTAGGTCGCAATCTGACGCAGCATGTGCAACACCTCAGACACTGGTCTCGTGCGACGCACGAGTACTCGCCCACGTCACTCGCTCGGCCGCCACGCCCATCACCAGATGCTCTTCGATGTCATCCACCGGGAACGGCAGGGTGACGGCGACGATGTCGGCGCACTTCCCAACACTCAACGACCCGTACTCGGCATCAAGTCCCAGCGCCTGCGCCCCGTGGAGCGTGGCGCTTGCCAGCAGACGCGCCGGCGGCACCTCAGGCGCGAGGACGTGCGCGGCCGCCACCTCGCTGAACAGATTCAGATCCTCGACGCTTGCCAGGCTGTCTGTGCCGAACGCCACCCGGACCCCAGAGGCGTAGAACCGCGCGATGGGAGGGGCCCCGACGCCCACCCAGGCGTTGCTGCGCGGGCAGGTGACCACGGTTGCGCTCGCCGTCCGCAGGAGCCCAAGATCCTCATCGTCGGCCTGCACACAGTGCACTGCCAGCGTGTGCGGGTGCAGGAGTCCCACGGCACCCAGATAGGCCACCGGCGAAACCCCGGGCACACGCCAGTCGCTCCGCCACACGCCCATGCGCTCGAGCTGGGTGCGCCACGGACCCATGCCGGTCCGAATCAGCGCATCTTCCTCGGGCGATTCCGCCACGTGCACACTGGCCGGCGCGGGAGACAGCCGTCGGCTCTCGGCGGCCACCGCCGCCAGCAATTCCGGCGACACCGAGTAGGGGGCATGCGCCGCGATGCTGACGCCCACCGCACCGGCCCCAAGCGCGACCCGCCGAGCCTGCGACTGGGTCACCTGTGCATCAGTCCGCTCGCCGAATCCCAGCACCTCGTGAAACACCCAGCCCCGGAGGCCCGCCTGCGCAGGGACGTCAGCCACGGTCAGGGAATTGCTGATGTCCCCGACGAGGCTCGTGCCGCTGGCACGCATGGCCTGCGCGGCAACCGCAGCGGCCGCGCGGGTGGTGACCACATCTCCGATATCGGACGGGCGCCCGCGAACAGCAAACAACGTCTGGACCCAATCGATGAAGCGATCAGCGGGCGGAATGGTGCCCTGTAGCCATGAGAGCTCGAGGTGTGTATGGGCATTCACGAGACCCGGCATCAGTACCACCGCACCGAGGTCGGTGACGGACCCGAAGGCCGCGAACGCAGGGTCATGAGCGGAACCCACACCGATGATTCGGCCGCGGTCCACCGCGACCCACCCCTCGACGATTGGCGGCTGGTCGATGGGAACGACCCACGCCGCACGGTAGCAGGTCATGCCACGGGCGACGGCGTCTGTTGACGTTGCCGCTTGCCCTCCGGTGTACGGGCCTCATACTGACGCAGTTCCTCGGGCACCGACGTGTCACCCTCGGCCCGCGCCGTGGCCAAGGACAACTGGCGCGGCATCTCCTGCAGCCGGAACATCGGCGGACCCAGACGCTCATAGTGCATGGTGCGGCGCTCGGCGGTGAACCCGGCATCCTCGACGTTCCGCACGATTTCCACTTCGTCCATGCAGTACGAGGCACCCGCCGCGCGCACCACGTTCTCTTCGATCATCACGCTGCCCATGTCGTTCGCCCCGAAGGCCAGGCTCAGCTGCCCGACCTTCCCTCCCTGGGTGACCCACGACGCCTGCAGGTTGTCAAAGTTGTCGAGGACCAGTCGGGCCACCGCGAGCGTTCGCAGATATTCGATGCCGGTGGCTTCGGTGCCCCCGCGCTCGGTGTGCTCCGGCTGATAGCTCCACGTGATGAACGCGGTGAACCCACCGGTCTCGTCCTGCAGGTCTCGGAGGCGCAGCATGTGCTCCAGTCGCTCCTCGTCCGTCTCGACCGTGCCGTACATCATGGTGGCCGTCGTTCGCAGGCCCGCCAGGTGTGCCTGCCGCATGACCTCGAGCCACTCGTCGGCCGAGGCCTTGCTGTAGCAATTCAGCTGCTTACGCACCCGGTCGACCAGAATCTCGGCCCCGCCGCCCGGCACGGAATCGAGTCCGGCGCCAATCAGGCGCCGCAGCACCTCGGGCACCGGCAGGCGGCTCATGCGCGACAAGTGCAGCACCTCGGGTGGCGAGAGGGCGTGCAGCTTGAAGTCGGGATACCGTGCCTTGATGGCCCGGAACAGGTCCTCGTACCACTGCAGCGGTAGGTCGGGGTTGTGACCGCCCTGCAGCAGGAGCTGCACACCGCCCAGCGCCAGCGTTTCGTCGATCTTCCGGAAGATTTCCTCGAAGCTCAGGACGTAGCCTTCGTGGTGGCCCACGGTGCGATAAAACGCGCAGAAGTTGCAGCGGGCCACACAGACGTTGGTGTAGTTGACGTTGCGGTCGATGATGTACGTCACCACGCCATCCGGGTGCTTCCTCAGGCGCATCCGGTCAGCCATCCGGCCCAGCCACCAGGTGGGGGCGGACCGATAGAGATACAGGGCTTCCCCGGCGTCGAGTCGTCCGCCGACGTCCAGGCGGGCCTGCAGCGTGTCGAGTGAGTGGCTCATGAGAACAACCGCAAGGGGCGCCACGCAGGCACCAGAGTCAGCTCGGCCGCCAGCTGATGAAACAGGGCCAGTCCCTGACGTTCGCGCGCACCGAACCTGTAGTTGAGAGTATCACGCAGGTAGGAGACCGCCGCCTGCTGTCGCGAGGCATCCGCCCCGGCATACTCGACGGCAATACGGTCGGCCGAGTGCAGTCCGTCCACGCATGCCTGCTGAAGGGCTTCGACCTGCTCGGCGTCAAGGGCGTCTGCCCGACCGGCCCAGACCGCAAACACAAACGGTAATCCGGTCATCGCCTTCCAGGCTTCAGCGAGGTCGTACTTGTAAAGCCCGAGGGCCTGGCTATCGACGGCCAGCGCCGGGTCTCCGATCAGCAGCGCGGCATCGCTCGTCGACAGCATGCGCGAGAGATCCGGATCGGCTGAGGTATATGTCGGCGTGATCTTCCAGTGATGCTGCGCCAGCACCCGCGTCAGCGCCACTGACGAGCGCGAGCTCGTGTCGAGCGCCAGCGTTCGCACCTCATTGAGGGGCCGCGAGGAAAACACGGCCACCGACTGCACAGGACCGTCAGCGCCGACCGCGACGTCGGGCACGGCCCAGTAGTCGCCCATCTGATACTCAATGGCCGGAATGAGCCCGAGATCCGTGTCACCCGCGTGCAGCAGCCGGGCACAGCGGGACGGCAGGTCGACCCGCAGTGAGAACAAGTCTGGACGCGCGTCAAGTCCCCAGAGGAGCGGTCGCGCATTCAGGTATGACACCGCCCCTGTCCGGGCCGGTCTCATGCGGCGTCGTGCTGCTCGGCCGGCGTGAGGCCGGCGGCCGTGATGTTGCGGCGCACGTCCTCGAGATGCGTGCGTCGGCGCCCCAGGGCAGGGTCGTCGACCGTCGAGACGTTGTCGAGATAGGTCGCCCCGAACGTCAGTGCGACCTGCGCCAGCTTCGGTCCGTACTGCTGCCAATCCACCGCCACATGGTCCAGCATCGGCAGTCCAATGCGCGTCATCGCCACGAGACGCACGTCCTGATACCCGGTGGTCGGGGCAGCGACGGGCACCTGCTTCGGCAGCGGAGCCACGCGACGCAGCCTGGGCTCGGCGCTGAGGAACCGCCGCAGTTGCTCGACGAACGCGACGCGGTCAACCCCGACAGGCTGCTCCACACTGAGCATGCCCAAAGCCAGTCCCGCGTCGAGCACCTCGGTCACGTCTGAGGGGACGACCACGTCCATCGCGGCATCGACGACGCCAGTCAATCCAGCGGCCGCCATGGCATCCAGGTCGCGTCGTCCGTTGAACCACGCAGCACGCGCCAGCTGTTCGAGCGAGAAGCCCCACACCGGCAGGTCCGCAGGGGTGGCTGTCCGCACCGTCTCAATCAGCGCCAACGCGGCCTCGCGGGACTCGGGCAGCATCGTCAGCCGCACCTCGTCAGCACCGTGTGTCAACGCTGGCCACTCAGGCCCGAGACCTGCCGACGGGACGGTCGCCACTCTGCATACACGGACCGACGACCCGCGCAAGGCACGGCGAACGTCGTCCGCCAGCATACCCAGCGTCAGCACATCCGCGCGGTCGATCTGGCGCAAGTCGTCGACCGTCAGCACCTGCCCCGCTCGGGCACGCGCCAGGAGATTTCCCTCAAACTCGTTTCGCGTCATTCTGCAGTTCCATGTGGGCGACAATCTGCGTCGCCAGAGCCAGCGCGTCTCGCCCTCGCTCGCCCGGCACCCCAGCCGGACGACGGTCGCGAACGGCGGCCACGAAATCGGCCAGCTCCCGTCGCAGGGGCTCTTCTCGTAGGACGTCGAGTTTGCCGCCGCCGATTCGTGGCGGGCCTTCGGACTGCGGCTGCAGTCCCCAGACCTCTGTCTCCTGCGCTTTGTAGTCGATCGACACGTAGGTGGACGGCTGGAAGAACCTGATCTTTCGCGTGGGTTCTCTGGAAATGCGGCTGGCCGTCAGATTCGCGATGCACCCGTTCGCGAACCGGAGGCGGGCATTCGCAATGTCGACGCGCGGCGTCAGCACGGGCACACCCACCGCCTCCACCTGCACCACGGGACTCCCCACCAGGTCGAGCACGATCCCCAGGTCGTGAATCATCAGGTCGAAGACGACATCGATATCCAGACTCCGCTCTGGGAACGTCCCGAGTCGGTGGACTTCAATAAACCGGGGGTCGTGCAGGTGCGGCCGTGCCGCCTCCACCGCCGGATTAAAGTGCTCGATGTGCCCGACGGCGAGCAGGGCGCCCGAGGCACGCGAGGCCTCGAGCAGGGCGTCCGCCTCTGTCAGAGACCGGGTCATGGGTTTTTCCACCAACACCCCGATGCCCGCGGCGAGCAGAGGCAGCGCCAGGGCCGCGTGCACCTCGGTGGGCGACGCAATGCTGACCGCGTCGACCTGTCCGATCAGGGAGGCCACATCGGGAAACACGGGGCATCCACTGCTCTCGGCGATGGCGGCCGCGCGTTCCCGATCGGCATCCACCACGCCGACCAGAGTCGCCTCTGGCAGGCCCGCCAGCACGCGGGCGTGGTGACGCCCCAGATGGCCGACGCCGACGACGGCCACTCGCACGGTGTTGTTGGTCACGATGGTGTCTGCCCCGTCTTTCCGGCTGGCCGCGCTCTCCCCACGACGGCGATGCCGAGGGCGTCGGCCCGGGCCAGCAACTGCGCCCGGTCGAACATGAGGGCCTGTCCCTCATCCACGGACAGCACCGTCGCCCCGGCCTCATGCATGGCCTCGATGGTGGGCACGCCGATCACCGGCACGTCGAACCGCATGTCCTGCACGGGCTTGGCGACCTTCACGACCGCACAGCCTCCACCCGCCAGCCGACCCGCGCGGGCGATGGTGGCGTCGGTGCCTTCCATCGCCTCAACGGCAACGACGGCTTGGTCCTTAATGACAACCGTCTGACCAATGTCCAGCCCGGCAAGCGCGTCGGCCATGCGGTAGCCGAACGCGAGATCCTGCCGTTCTCCAGGGCGAGGGGCCCGTCGGGACATGACGCCCGCCGTGGGCAGCAGTGGCGTCAGCAACGCCGTGGAATCGATCAGTTCCACCCCGTGCTCGCGCATGACCTCGGCCACCGCGGCGATGAGGGCGTCGGTGTTTCGGGACCGAAGCCGCGTCAGGACAGACATGGCTGTCAGGTCGGGCATCAGCCCGCTGAAGATGCTGGCGTGCTTGACCTGCCCGGCCATGACAGCGCGGCTGACGCCCTCGGCCTTGAACATCTTCAGGAGTCCGCCCAGTTGCCCGAGGGCGAGCCAGTGCACCGACGCCGGCACCGGTCCGGCCGCCGCTGCGGCCTCGAGCGACGGATCAGCCTCGCCCGTGATGGCCGCGATGGCCACTCGATGGCCCTCTGCCCGCGCTGCGTCGAGAATCAGAAACGGAAAACGTCCGTTCCCCGCGATCAGCCCGAGGGTGTCGCCCATCAGTCGTCATACGTGTCGCTGCCGCGCGACCCGCCTCGGCGCAGGGTCACGCCTCGCGTTGCCGTCCGGATGAATCCCACCAGATACGCCACGTCTTCGCTGGTCAGCGTCGGGTCTGCGGCAATCTGTTCGAGCGCCTGGGTGCGATTCAGCTTCGACTGCAGCAGATATCGGAACGCCCGGCGCAACTGCGCGATGCGGTCGGCGCTGTATCCGCGCCGCTTCAGCCCGATGGAGTTCAGACCATAGACGCTGGCACGATTGCCCACCGACTTGGCGAACGGCAAGGCGTCCTTGGTGACGACCGAATAGCCACCGATGAACGCGTGGCTGCCAATGCGGCAGAACTGGTGCACGCCCGAATACGCGCTGATGGTGGCGCAGTCGCCGACCTCGACGTGCCCCCCCAGCGTGGCGGCGTTGCCGAAGATGGTGCCGTGCCCGACACGGCAGTCATGCGCCACATGGGCGTAAGCCATGAACAGGTTCCGGTCGCCAATCTGCGTGAGGCCTCCGCCACCGGCAGTCCCCCGATGGATGGTGACAAACTCGCGGAAGGTGTTGCCGTGACCAATCACCAGGCGGGTCGGTTCTCCGGCGTATTTGAGGTCCTGCGGGGGAAGCCCAATCGAGGCGAACGGAAACACCACGTTGTCGTCACCCAGCGTCGTGTGGCCATCGAGGATGGCCGACGCGCCAATGCGGCAGCGCGCACCGACCACAACGTGCGGTCCCACGTGGGCACCGGGGCCGACCACACAGCCCGGCCCGAGGGTGGCTGTGGGATGCACCAACGCGGACGGGGCCACGTCCACCCGAGGGAGGCGGACATGCATGACCAGCGAAGCCTGAGCCACGATGGCTTCGTCTACCGAGGCCGTCGCCCTGACCCACACCAGAGGCCCCTGCTGCTTCTCGTGAACGACCTCCAGCCGCAGCTGGTCACCCGGGACGACCCGCCGACGGAATTTCGCGGCGTCCACGCCCCGCAGCGACACCCGGGGGCTCAGGCCCTCGGGCACATGCGGCGACAGCATCACCGTCGCCGCCTGCGCCAGCGCCTCAATGGTCAGAACGGCGGGAAGAAGCGGCTCACCCGGGTAGTGCCCCTGGAAGCATTCTTCGTTGACCGTGACGTTCTTGACCGCGACCAGCCGGCGTCCCGGGTCGTGCTCGTCGACCCGGTCGACGAGCAACGAGGGATACCGGTCGTACAGTCGGTCAAGTGTGGTGCCGAGGGTCACGCTTACTTGACCGGCGGTTTGGCCTTCGTGTCCAGGCGCTTGATGACATCATCCGAGATGTCGAGCGCGATGTCGGCCCACACCAGACCCGCATCGGGACCGTTGAAGATGAAGTGCAGGTTCTTTTCGCGCCCCAGTTCCTGCAGCACCGGTTCGAGCCGCACCTGGAACTCCTGCTGCAACTGCTGCTGCAGTTCCTGCACTTCCTGCTGCGCGTCCTGAGTCGCGCGCTCGATGTCACGCTGCAGGGTCTGAGCCTGCCGCTGCAACTCGCCAGCGGCCGTCGCACTCAGGATGCTGGCTTCCTTTTCCAGCCGCTGCTGCAGCGTCTGCATCTGTTTGTTCTTCTCGTTGAGTTCGGTGGCACGCTTCTGCTGCAGCGCCTGAATCCGGGCCGTCGCGACCTTGCCGTCTGCCGACTCGTTCGCAATCCGCTGCAGCACCACGAAGGCCACCTTGGCACCATCGGGGAACGGGCGGGCAACCGGCGCGGCCGGGGCCGCCTGCGGGGCCGGCGGCTTGGCCGTTCCTGCGGCGGGGGCGGGGGTCTGCGCATACGCAGACGTGACCAGGGTCAGAACCAGAAGGCCGATCGCGGCTGAGACTCTCATTCCACTCAATCCTTTCGTATACACTGACGAACCGGGCACTCTATACTACTCCTATGTCCCGTTCGCTGTTGCGACTTGTGTCGCTCGTCGCCGTCACCCTGACGGCCGGATGCAACACCAACAACCCCTTTGCGGTCACCCCCACGGCGCCCACCGACCCGGTCACGGCCACCTTCACCGGTCGCGTCACCCTCAACGGCGCGTCGACGCACACCTTCTCGGCCACGACCTCCGGTCGCGTCACCGCGACGCTGTCCAGCCTGTCGCCCGATGCCACCGCAGTGGCGGGATTTGCGATGGGGGAATGGACCGGCGTGTCGTGCGTCGAGCGCATCGCCAATGACTCCGCCGTCCAGTCCACGGTCATCACCGGGAACGTGGCCGCCGCAGCGCAACTCTGTATCCGGGTGCGGGACGTCGGACGCTTCACCGAGCCCATCGACTACGAAGTCACCGTCGTCCATCCCTAAACCGTTCCACGCCGTCGCGTCGTCCGTGACGCACTTCCGTGGGGA
>JBIIDF010000378.1:0-2780 GCA_044238535.1 Vicinamibacterales bacterium | reverse complement strand
GAACGTCAGCAGTTCCTTAATGCCGTTTCTGGCATCGCGCTCGCGGAGTCCGGCCACGGGCGTATCGATGGTGACCACGAGCGCCCGATAGCCGGCGGCCCTGGCGCGGCTGATGGCCGACAGGGCCACGTCCCGGCCCCCCACGAGATAGAGCTGATACCAGGCCGGCCCGGTCGTTGCAGCTTTGACGTCCTCGAGGCGACAGCCCGACAGCGTGGACAGAATGTACCCGGTGCCTGCCTGGCCTGCGGCGCGCGCGGCATGTTCCTCGCCCCGAGGAAAGAACAACCGGCTGCTGCCCACCGGTGCCAGCATGAAGGGCAGTGCGAGATCCGTCTCGAGGACGCGCGTCCGGAGGCTCACGGATCTGGTGGCGACGGCCGACCGGGGACGGAACCGCCAGTCGTCGTATGCGCGCATGTTCTCCGCCAGCGACCGTTCGCGTTCCGCACCGCCGTCGATGTAGTCGAAGACCACTCGGGGAAGCCGGCGCTGCGCCTGATGTCTGAGGTCATTGATGTTCATCACGTGGGGAGCGGACACGGAACGGGCCATGATGCAGCGGATTCTATATCTGCCGACTGACGGCGCATTGCGTCAGTGGGGGGGCGTCTGGTAACGTCGCGGCCGTCTGCAGTGCTGAGAACCTCGTCATGATTCCACGAATGCTTGTTCGAGTGTGTGGGCCACGCCGGGGCGGTGCCCTGCTGGTCGTGGTGCTCCTCAGCGGGGCCGGTACGTCGGCTGCGGCACAGGAGACGTCTACCCCACGCGCTGTCCCGGCACCCTCCGGGGCCACCCTGTATCGCACCTACTGCGCGGTCTGTCACGGGCCCGATGCGCACGGTCGCGGCCCCCTGGCCTCGTCGCTGCGCGTGGCACCGACCGATCTCACGCAGCTGGCGCGTCGTCGTGGTGGGGCCTTTCCGGCGCTGGCCGTGACCCGGAGCATCGACGGGCGCGATACTGTGCGTGGGCACGGCACCGGTGACATGCCGGTGTGGGGTGATGCGTTCGAGCGGTCGGTCGATGCCGGTCCCGACGCGGTGCGTGCGCGCATCGAGGCGCTGGTCGGATACCTGGCCACCCTGCAGGAACCGCACTGACCCTCTGTGCTGCGCGGTAGAATTCCGACGCACGATGTCACGAGATTCCGTCGTTCGCGATGCCCGGCATGTGCCCTTCGACGAGGTGTGTGCCGCCCTCCACGAGGCGCTGTCGGGTCCGTTCCGCCGCCATGTGGTCGACGATCTGGCGTCGGCACCGACGCTGCGGTCGGCCCTGGCCCGTCTGCGCGAGACGATGCGCAGCGATGTGTGGACGTTTGACGGCGCGGCCCTGACGCTGGCCCGGGCTGTCCGTGCCTACGACCGTCTGACGCGAGACGAGGGCTTTCATGCGCTGCACGACTGGGACGGGGTGGCGGCGCATGTCAATGCCGACACCATTCCTGTCGATGTGCTGACGTATGTCATCGACCAGCGTGGGGCTGATGCATTCACGCGGACGGTTCCGGCGCTGCTCATCGACTACTACTTCATGCATGTGCTGTCCTTGCTGTCGCTGCGTATCTGGGACACGGGTGACGCCGACGCGGCGCTCGATCGGGTCGACGGGTTGCTGCACCTGCTGCAGGGGCCGGAGGGCAGCGGCCACCGATTCTGCGACAATGCGGCGACGCTGCTGCTGATTGCGACGGCGCATTACGAGCGGGAAGAGTGGGGGTATGACCTGCTTCTGGGGCGCACGCGGACACTGGCGGCCCGGCACCGGGCGGCGATCGCAGTCGGACACGGTGTGGCGATGGGGTGCCACCTGCGGTTCGGGTTCGAGGCGACGTATGGCCGCGACACGTCGCTGATGCGCGACGACAACGTGGCGGACTATCCGTGGTTGTGCTTCGCGCTGGCGACGCTGATGGACGAGTACACGGTGCTGCGCGGCGGGGGTGGGTCGACGCTCGGGCGCGAGGCGCTGCTCGAGTCGATGCTGAGCGGCCTGACGGCTGACCCCAGGGCGTTCATCGGGCAGGGACCGCGGTCACTGGCGGCCCACGAGGTCGAGCGTGGCCGCTTCCGCGACCAGTTCCTGGCCTACCGCAGTGACCTGATGGAGGCCTTTGCGGTCTTTCAGCCAGGGGCGGCGGCGTATTCGCCCCTGTCCTTCTTCTTCAATTTTTCCCACAACGTCATGAAGGGCCAGATGGTCGACGCCCTGCTGTGGGATCAGGCGTGGCCGGTCGGCCTCAACGACCTGTTCACGGCGTTGCCGAGGCCTGGCGAGCGCCCCGAGCGGTCGCGCGAGACCCTGGCGCGGACGCTGATGGGGTATGCGCGCACCAACCCCCACCGGATTCGCGGTCGGCTGATGCCGGTGATCGTCTACGACCCGGAGACCGGCTATCGGGCGTATCGGCTGACGCTGCGCCGGTTGATGGAGTAGGGCCGGAGCCGATCGGCCCGGGGCGGAGGCGGGGCGGAGACAATTCGTGACGTCCTGCTCCTCAAAAACTCTGGAAAACCATGCTACCGTGCCGTCTGTTCCGGACATATAATCCCGGAAACTGGAGATCCGTCTATACGGCGGGTCCGGTCTAACCATTCTGAATTGTCGGGGCGGGCGTCTATGCGAATGAGCACGAGCAGCATCGGGGCAGGCGTGGTGGCGGTGGTGGTGTCGGCAGGGGTGCTGCTGGCAGCACGTGCCCCCGAGCCGTCCACGCAGCAGGCTGCACCTGCGCCAGCGGCGGTGCGTGCCAGTGTGCCGAAGGCACCGGCCGG
>JBIIDF010000091.1:0-10094 GCA_044238535.1 Vicinamibacterales bacterium | reverse complement strand
TCGCGGCCGCCGCCGAGACCGACGGACGCCGGGTGTCCCTCGACATCCGAGACTGAGGTGCCGATGCCCGGCGCACCGGGAGACCGGCAGGACGTGCCCTGGGATGACCTCATCCTGGTGGGGATCGTCGCCAGGCCGCACGGGCACCGCGGACAGGTCATCGTGAATCCGCATACGGATTTTGTCGAGGACCGTTTTGCGGAGGGGCAGCCGCTCGAGTGCCGCACGACCGACGGCGTGAGACGGCGGTTGCGGATCACGGCGTCTCGGGTGCAGCAGGGGCGTCCGATTGTGGCGTTTGACGCTGTGGCCTCGATGACCGAGGCTGAGGCCTTGGCCGGTGCAGAACTCCGGGTCGCCATGGACGACCTGGTGCCGCTGCCGCCGGGCCAGTATTACCACCACCAGCTGGTGGGCTGCGATGTCGAAACCGACGCGCACCAGTGGCTGGGGACGGTGACCGCCATCGAGGGCGGCATCGGGCAGAGCCGAATCGTGGTGGGAGGGGGGCGTCGGCCGTATGAGATCCCTCTGGTCAGCGCGCTCTGCGATATCGACATTTCGGCGCGGCGCATCGTCGTGCGACCGCCGGAAGGGCTGCTGGACCTGTGAGGTTTGACGTCATCACCATCTTTCCGGGGATGGTCGAGGCTGGCCTCGCAGAAGGGGTGGTGGGTCGGGCCCGCGGACGTGGACTGCTGGACGTGGTGGTGCATAACCTCCGCGACTACACCACTGACCGCCACCACATCGTCGACGATGTGCCGTTCGGCGGTGGGCCCGGGATGGTGATGAAGCCGGAGCCGTTCTGGGCAGCGCTGACGCACCTCGGGTCGCAGGACCCGCCGCCGGATGCGGTGGTGCTGATGAGTCCGGCAGGACGGCGGCTCGATGAGGCCGGTGTGCGGCGATTTGCCGAGTGCCGTCACCTCGTGGTGCTGTGCGGTCGGTACGAAGGGATTGATGAGCGGGTCAGAACCCGCTGGGTGACGGACGAAGTCTCGATTGGCGACTATGTGCTGTCGGGAGGCGAGCTGCCGGCGCTGGTGCTGATCGATGCCGTCGCGAGGCGGGTGCCCGGCGTGGTTGGGGACGAGCAGTCGGTGGAAGAGGATTCGTTTGCGCGTGGGGTGCTCGACTATCCCCACTACACACGTCCCGCAGTGTGGGACGGCATGGCGGTGCCCGAGGTGCTGACCTCGGGAAACCACCAGGCGATTCGCCAGTGGCGGCGCTACGAGGCGCTGCGGCGGACATTCGAGCGT
Source organism: Vicinamibacterales bacterium (assembly GCA_044238535.1). Taxonomy (GTDB): domain Bacteria; phylum Acidobacteriota; class Vicinamibacteria; order Vicinamibacterales; family UBA2999; genus VFZN01. The sequence goes on along the minus strand of JBIIDF010000091.1, from coordinate 8,829 downwards.
CGGCCTGATCTGCTGGAGACGGCGGTGCTCGAGAAGGACGAAGAGACCTGGTTGCGCGCGTGGCAGACACAGGGCAACATAGGGCAGTAACACGGGAACGAAGGGAGCTGGTGGTCATGACCTCGATGGAGATGGTGGAGAAGGCGCAGCAGGTGGAACGGCCGCGCGTGGAGCCGGGCGATACGGTTCGCGTGCATGTGCGCGTCAAGGAAGGCGACAAGGAACGCATCCAGATCTTCGAGGGCGTGGTGATCAACCTGCGCCGCGGGGGCATCCGCGCCACCTTCACGGTGCGCAAGGTGTCGTTCGGTCAGGGCGTCGAGCGCATCTTCCCGATGCACTCGCCCAACGTCCAGAAGATTGATGTGGTGCGGTCGGCGAAGGTCCGCCGTGCCAAGCTGTACTTCCTGCGCGACCTGAAGGGCAAGGCGGCGCGCATGAAGGAAGTCAAGAAGTCGAAGTAGCACGGGAGGCCCCGGCCGTTCCGGCCCGGGGCCGTCTTCCGGTGGCCCGCCCTCTGGCCAGTCGCACGCTCGAGCAGGCCCTCCATCGTGAGGGCTGCCGTGCTGTGGCAGGCGTCGACGAGGCGGGACGTGGTTGCCTCGCCGGGCCGGTCACGGCCGCGGCGGTGATCATGCACCCCGACCGTCCCATTCCCGGGTTGGCCGATTCCAAAACGCTGACACCCCGTCAGCGTGAGACCCTGTATCTCCGCATCACCCACGAGGCGGCCTGCTGGTCCGTCGCGTCGGTCCCGGTCGACGACATTGACCGCCTCAACATTCATCAGGCCTCGTTCCTGGCGATGCGCCGGGCGCTCGAGGCCCTGCCGGACGTGCCTGACGCCGTGCTCGTCGACGGATTCGCCATTCCCCATCTGCCCTGGCGACAGCAGGCCATCATCAAGGGCGACCAGTCGTGTGCGGTCATTGCGGCGGCGTCGATCGTCGCGAAGGTGACTAGAGACCGACTGATGCAGGCCCTGCACGAGGCTGACCCCCGCTATGGATTCGATCGGCACAAGGGCTATGGCACCACCGCACATGTCCAGGCCCTGAAGGCGCACGGCCGGTCGCCCCAGCACCGTCGGACATTCATGCCGAAGGCCCTGATGACGCAGGCCGACCCCGAGCGTCAGGCGACGACCCCAGGGGAGGGGAGACCGTAATGCGCCGCACCCTGCTGGTGTTGCTGTTTCTCGAACTGGGCGTCCTGCTGATGGTCGCTCCATGGTCCCGATCCTGGGAGCGCAACTTCTTTCTCGACCTCTGGCCCGTGCTGCGTCCGTGGCTCATGGACGATCGCGTCCGTGGGGCCATCTCGGGCCTCGGAGTGCTGAACGTGCTCGGGGCGTGGTTCGAGTTCCGCCGGTGGTTTGACGGGGAGGGGACGTCAGGCGTCCCGCCCCCGTCCTCGTCGTCGCACTGATACGGGGGAACCGCCGGTGTTCAGGGTGATGGTCGTCACCAATCGCCTCCGATTGCTCGACGTGCGTCAGGGGCTGGAGGGCCAGGTGCTGCCGCGTCTGGTGGCGCAGGTGGCGGGGGCGCTGGCAGGGGGCGCTGACCTCGTGTATTTGCGTGAGCCCGACCTCGGCGTTCGCGACCTCATGCGGGTGTTGGCAGCCATTCGTGAGCGCGTGCCGGACGCCGGGCAGCGACTGGTGGTCCGGGACCGCGTCGACCTTGCCCTGACCCTCGGTACGGGTGTGCACGTGCCTGAGCGCGGGATGTCCGTGCCGCAGGTGCGGGCCCTCCGTGGCGGTGTGGCGACATCGTTGGTGCTGGGGAGATCTGTGCACGCGGTGGCGTCGGCAGAGGCCAGTCGGGGCGCCTCGTATCTGCTGGCCGGGACCGTGAAGGCCACGCGTTCAAAGCCGGGGCGGACCGACACGCTCGGGTTCGGGGGACTTCGCGCCATCTGCGCGGCGGTGCCGGGGACCCCTGTGCTGGGGATTGGAGGGCTCGGCGTGGAGGACATCGCTGACCTGCGGCGAGCCGGCGCGAAGGGGGTGGCCGGCATCGGGCTATTCATCCCTTCACACGCCTGCACGGAGATTTCTGAATGGACGCGGGAACGTGTCTGTTTGGTGAAACGCGGCATTGACTCGGTCGGTCGAGCCCCCTAACATGCGCTGAGGTTTCCTTAACAGTTACTCGGCCCGAACAGTAACCACATGACTGGCGCTTCCCCCCGACCTGCCGATGTCGGGACACGACTTCGTGACGCCCGCGAGGCCAGAGGTTTGTCCATCCGGCAGGTGGCGGAGTCGACCAAGCTGTCGGTGCGGGTCCTGCTGGCGCTGGAGGAACGGCGGGTCGACGACCTTCCGCCCGGAATCTATCGGCGCGCGGCGGTGCGGGCCTACGCCCGGGACGTCGGCCTCGATGTCGAAGCGACGCTGCTGGCCTACCTGCGTGAGTATCCCGACCAGCTGCCTCCGCCGGGGCGTGCCATGGCGACGTTGATTGACCGCGGAACCCCCTCCCCGTGGCCCCGACTGTTCCGTTGGTTAGGTGTCGTCGTCCCCGCTGTCGCCGCCGTGGCCTATCTCGTGCTGGCGTTCGGCATGCCTGGTGGACACCTGGCGACTGCGGAAGCCGAGCGGCGGGTGGCGGTCCCCGTGGACACCAGGCTCGCGCAGCGGGTGTCGTATGTGGATGGCTCGCGCGTCGCCCTGACGCTGACGTCGACGGCGCCGACGCGGGTGACGGTCGTGTCCGACGGCGACACCAGTGACGACCGAGTGCTCGAGCCCGGGACCGCGCTCACGATCTCGTTCGGCGCGTCAGTGGAGATTCGCGCAGCCAATGGAGCCAACGTTCTGGTCGGGATGCCGGGTGCCTCGGGCCGGCCTGTCGGGGCGTCAGCGGGGCCCCAGACCCTGCGGCTCACGCGCGAGACGTACGCGGACGCGTTGCGCCTGCGCTAGTCCGCGGGCGGCCTGACCGCGGCGCGCCCGATTTCGCCACCCCCCACTCAGAACGCATCTGCGCGAGGCCGTCCATATAGACGGCTGCGCGTTCGCGCGTCTCCTCGTCTGGCAGCGACTTGAAGAGCGCGATGGCCCTCGCAAAATCCCTGGTCATCGTGGCCTTGGAGGCCTGGAAGTACAGCTGCTTGAGTTCGTCGAGCGGCGTCACGGCCCGCAGTATACGCGTTCCCCGTCGTCAGCGATGGCGTTTCAGCGCCCGTCTGAACCCCTGGACGTCGCGTGTGTTGAGAATGTCGTCCGGCGTCAGCCATGCGCGGCGGGCGGTGAGGATTCCCCAGCTGGAGCAGCCCAGTTGGGCGGTGGCATGGGCGTCCGAGTTGATGACGAGCTTGACCCCGCGGTCGCGGGCCAGTCGCGCATGCGTGTCCGACAGGTCCCGCCGATCGGGCTGCGCGTTGATTTCGAGGGCCACCCCATTGGCTGCAGCGGCGTCGATCACTTTTTCGATGTGCATGTGAGACGCCGCGCGTCGCAGCAGTAACCGGTTCGTGGGATGCCCGATGATGTCCACCCACGGATGCTCGATGGCCCGAATGATGCGGGCCGTCATCGTCTCTTCGTCCTGGCCGAGGTGCAGGTGCACCGAGGCGACGACGACATCGAGTGCCTTCAGGCAGTCGTCGTCCAGGTCCATGCGGCCATCCGCGAGAATGTCGCACTCGATGCCGGCCAGCAGGGTGAAGCGCTGCCCGGGTGTGTTGAGGGCACGGATGCGCGCCGCGTGTGCGAGTGTGCGGACTTCGTCCATTCCGTTGGCCACGGCGAGGGCCTTGCTGTGGTCGGTGATGGCAATGAACGACAGCCCCCGTGCCCGGGCCGCATGCGCCATGGACTCGAGGTCGTCCCGGCCGTCTGATTCCGTCGTGTGCATGTGCACATCGCCGCGAAGGTCGTCCTGGGATACCAACGAGGGCAGGCGCCCGATTGCTGCGGCTGCCAGTTCGCCTCGATCTTCGCGCAACTCCGGCGGAATCATGTCGAGGCCGAGCGCACGATAGATGTCCTCCTCCCTGTCACCAGCCAGGCGCACCTGATCGGCGATGCGCACGAGACCGTATTCGTTCAGCCGATACCCCTGGGCCATCGCCCGGTCGCGCAGGGCGATGTTGTGCGCCTTGGACCCGGTGAAGTACTGCAGCGCGGCGCCCCGGGCGTCGGCGTCGACAGCACGCATATCGGCCTGCAAGCCGGAGTCGAGCAGCACCGAGGCCTTGGTGTCTCCGTGAGCGAGGATGCGGGCCACTTTCGGGTACGTGACAAACAAATCGAGGACCGTGTGGTCGGCGCCGACTGCCAGGATGTCGACATCGCCGCAGGTGTCAGCTCCCCGCCGCAGGCTGCCCACCGGCTGCAGGTCCAGGCCAGGGCGTTGTGCGCGCAGCCACTCGAGGAGTGCGTCGACGGCGCTGGAGGCGTCGGCCAGGAGGTGCCGACCGGCATGCTGCTGGCGTTCGGCGAGCGCCTGCAGGATCAGGGCTTCCTTCTTCTGGCCCATCCCCTTCAGGGCCCGGATGCGGCCGTCCCGTGCCGCAGCCTCGACCTCGGGCAATGAGGCGAGACCTAGTTCCGTGAACAGGCGGCCGACGGTCTTGGGTCCGACGCCTTGCAGCGCAAGCACGTCCAGCAGCGTGAGTGGGTAGGTTTCCAACAGATCACGGCGCACCGCACAGTCACCGGTGTTGGCGATCTCGTGGATGCGCTGGGCAAGGTCTTTCCCGATGCCACCCCAGGTGCGCAGGGTGGCTTCGTCCATGGCCGACACCTGTTCGGCGGCATGTCCGACGATGTCGGCGGCGTTGCGGTAGGCGCGGACCTTGAAGGGATTGTCGCCGCTGATATCGAGCAGGTCGGCGATCTCGCCGAGGATGCGGGCGATGGCGGCGTTATCCGACACGAAGGCCCTCGCGCTCGATGGTGAAGGGCAGGAGCCGAGCGCCGCCGCTGGCCAGAGCCTGGCTCACCGCCGCATGCCTGTCGGGCGATACCATCGCCACCAGGCAGCCCCCGCCGCCCGCGCCACACACCTTGGCCGCCTGTGCTCCCGCAGCGACGGCGCTCTCGATCAGCCGGTCGATGGCCGGTGTGGAGACACCCGGCGACAGGCGGCGGCGGTTGGCCCATTCAGTCGCCAGCGCCCGCGCCACACCGTCCCAGTCCGAGGCCTCGAGGGCGGTACGCATGACGGCGGCTGTGTCTCGAATCGCATCAAAGCACGCGAAGATTGCGGCGTCCCCGTCGAGATGACGCTTGGTGATGTCCCAGTTGTTAGTGCCCGAGTTGCGGGGCTCACCGGTGTAGCAGAGCACGAGGCGCGACTGGAGCGCGTTGACGTCGACGTCGAGGGCGACGCGCGGCGTCGCCCCCGGGGCCAGTTCGACGGCGGACACGCCACCGTAGAGTGCGGGACGGTAGTCCTGCAGGCCGGTCGGCACGGCGATGACTTGTGCCTCGATGTCGCGTGCGACATCGAGCAGCGCGGCCTCGTCCAGTCCGCGTCCGCTCCAGGCATTGAGGGCACCACAGACGGCGATGTTCAGTGCTGAGGACCCGGCGATGCCGGCGCCGGCGGGTGATTCTCCCCGCGTCGTCAGCGTGAGTCCCCGCGCCCCGAAGTGGTGCGCGAGGCGGCCGAGCAGCGGCAGGGTCAGGTCGTCCCGCAGTCGCTCATCCGGCGGCAGCACAATCTGGCGCGCCGTGTCTTCAGAGACCAGCGCGACCTGCGCGTCACTCCGTGGCGTGATGCGTGCGTGCGCTCGGAGGCTGATGGCGACATTCAGCGTCTGCGCCCCGGGATGAAACAGATACAGGGGCCAGATGTCGATGGTGCCGCCTGCCAAATCGATGCGTGTCGGAGCCGACGCGGTGATGTGCACACCCGAATTATAATTCCCGGTGCTGCATGCCTCTTGCCTCCCGCCGTGCCATCGGGCAGCTGCTGATCGGCAGCTTTCCGTCGACGACCGTCCCCGTTGAACTGCGCGACCTTGCGCGCGAGTTCGACCTCGGCGGCGTGATTTTGTTTTCCCGGAATATCGAGCAGCCCGAGCAGGTCAATGAACTGGCGACCGAGTGTGAGGCGCTGGGCCGGCAGTCACCGGCGTGGGTCAGCGTCGACCAGGAAGGGGGGCGCGTGGCGCGCCTGAAGGCGCCCTTCACGGTCTGGCCGCCCATGGCCACCCTGGGGCGTGCGCCGGGCGAGAGCCTCGCGACGCGGTTCGCCACGGCGCTGGCGGCCGAACTGCGGGCCGTGGGCATCACGCTCGACTACGCGCCGGTGCTCGATATCCATACCAATCCGAAGAATCCGGTGATTGGCGACCGCGCGCTGAGCAGCCAGGCCGAGGATGTGGCCCGTCTCGGCACAGCGCTGGTGCACACCCTTCAGTCCCAGGGGATCGCCGCGTGCGGTAAACATTTTCCGGGTCACGGTGACACCGCGACCGACTCGCATCTGGAACTGCCGCTGGTCGAGCATCCACCCGACCGGCTCGACCACGTCGAATATGTGCCCTTCCGGGCAGCGGTGGCGGCCGAGGTGGCGTTCATCATGACAGCGCACGTCCTTGTGCCGTCGCTTGATGACACACGGCCGGCTACGCTCTCCCCGACGATTGTCGGCGGACACCTGCGGCAACGCCTCGGCTACCGGGGCGTCATCCTGAGTGACGACCTCGAGATGAAGGCCGTGGCTGCGCACTACGACGTGCCGACGGCCGCGGTGGCGGCGGTGCAGGCCGGGTGCGACGCGGTGCTGGTGTGTTCGGGACACGTCGACGTGCAGGTGCGCACGCTCGAGGCGCTGGTATACGCCGTCGAGCGCGGCGACATCTCGCACGCGCAGCTGGAGGCCGCGCAGGCGCGGCTGGCCGCAGCCAAGCGCCGCTTTCTCACCGCCGCGCGGCCGTCGTGGCGCGAGCGGGCACGCACCCTGCGGCAGGTGCTGGGATGCGAGATGCATCAGCGGCTGGCGGCGGAGATGGCGGCCTTTCTGTGAGACGTCCCGGCCGGTTGCGCGCGGGCGACCGCGTCGCGCTGGTGGCGCCCGCCAGCGGGTTCCGCCACGACATACTCGAGCGCGGCGCCGACGAACTGCGACGCCTCGGGCTGGACCCGGTCTACAGTCCAGCGATTCTCGAGCGCACACGCTTCGAGGCCGGCCCGCCGTCGATCCGCATGCAGGTGTTGCGAGATGCCTGGCGCGACCCCGAGGTACGGGCGCTGGTCGCTGTGCGCGGAGGGTATGGCAGTCAGCGACTGCTGCCGCTGCTCGAGCCGGCCTGGGTCCAGCACGATCCCAAATTGCTGATCGGATACAGCGACATCACCGCGCTGCAGGCGTGGCTGCTGGGACAGGGCGTCGCGAGTCTGCACGGCCCCATGCTGGAGGGACGCCTCAGCGAGGGGGAGACGCGATATCACCGCGAGAGCTTCTGGCGCCTGGCCACCGAGGCGCAACCGGTGGGCGCCCAGAACCCCAACGGGCTGGAGGTACTGATTCCCGGCGAGGCGCGAGGCGTGTCGCTGGGCGGCACGCTGACGCAGGTCGTGTCCCTGCTGGGGACCCCCTGGTCGATGCCGGTGCCACGCGGGGCCGTGCTGTGGCTCGAAGACGTGAACGAACGCCCCTACCGGATGCACCGCATGCTGACGCAGCTGGCGCAGAGTGGCGCGCTGGCGCGCGCGTCGGCCGTGATTTTCGGCGAGTGTCCGGGGTGCGATGAACCCGGGGGCAGTCCCCAGTGGCGCGACGTCGTCGCCGAATTTTTTCAGGGATTTCATGGCCCCGTGCTGTTCGGCTATCCCTTCGGGCATGCGGTTGGCGCGCAGTGGAGCGTACCATTCGGTGTGCATGTCCGCGTGTCCGGCACGGCGCCCCACGTGGTGTTTGACGAGGCACTGGTGAACTGACGATGCGGATTCATCTGATTGGGGTGTGCGGCACCGCGATGGCCACGCTGGCCGCGTTGCTCAAGCAGCAGGGCCACGAGGTCAGCGGATCGGACCAGCACGTCTATCCCCCCATGAGCGACTTCCTGGTGCGGGAAGGCATCGTGCTTCTCGAGGGATATCAGCCCGCACATGTGGACGGTGCGCTCGACCTCGTCGTGGTCGGTAATGCCATCAGCCGGGGCAACGTCGAACTGGAGACGGTCCTCGACCGCGGGCTCCGATACTGTTCACTTCCCGAGGCCGTCCGCGACTGCTTCCTGTGGGGACGACGGCCAATCGTGCTCGCCGGGACGCACGGCAAGACGACGACGACCTCGCTGACGGCGTGGCTGCTGACGGATGCCGGCGCTGATCCGACGGTGCTGGTGGGCGGCATCGCCAGGAACCTTGGGCCCGAAGGCGCCAGCTATCGCGTGGGTCGCGGTGATCTGTTTGTCATCGAAGGCGACGAATACGACAGTGCGTACTTCGACAAGACGGCCAAGTTTCTGAAGTACCTGCCGCATGTGGCGGTGGTGGGCAACATCGAGTTCGACCACGCCGATATTTACGCAGACCTTGACGAGGTGCGGTTGGCATTCCGGCGTCTGGTCACGCTGGTCCCCCGGTCGGGCCTGACCCTGCTGGGGGCCGACAGCCCAGACGCCGTCGCGCTCCGGACGCGTGCCCCGAGTCGGGTGGAAACGTTCGGCCTGTCGCCTGAGGCCGACTGGCGGGCCACTGACCTCGAACAGGCAGCCGGTCGCACGTCATTCACTCTGGTGCACCAGGGGCGCGACCACGGCCGGTGTGTGCTGCCCATGGTCGGTGTGCACAACGTCAGAAATGCCCTGGCCGCCATGGCCGCATCGGCGTTTGTGGGCGTCAGCCCCGACCAGCTGCAG
>JBIIDF010000090.1:0-10110 GCA_044238535.1 Vicinamibacterales bacterium | reverse complement strand
GTTCACGCAGCGTGGCGCGCGGGCACCGCAGGCAGGGTAACCCGGCACTCCAGCCGGCCTCGGCGAGGGATGACCCGGCACCGGCGACGACGGAAGACGTCCGCATGGGCGTCAGTGCACGGCCGGGGATGCCGGCAGCGGCGCGCTCCACTCGTCGGCCAGCAGCGACCACAGCGATTGATCCATCCGGCGTGCCTGCTTCCGGAACGAACGGCGCAGCACCCCTTCGTGCACGGCCCCGAGTTTTCTCAGGGCGGCATTGCCCCGCTGATTCGCCACGGCCGTGCGGGCTTCCAGTCGATGTACGCCGACGGTCAGAAACGCGAATGCCAGCACCAGACGGGCGGCCTCGGCAAACACGCCTGTCCCCCATGACGTGGGCGCCAGCGCAAAACCCCATTCACCCGTGACAAAGCCCAGTTCGGTCTGGCGCAGCTGAAACAGACCCACAGGCGTCTCGTCACCGGTCGGCACAACGGCGAAGCACGCATACCGCCCGCGCGCGCGTTCACGGTGCACCCACTGGATGAACGTGCAGAACGCTTCCGCCGACGGCGGCGGCGACGACATGAACCGCGACACGTCCGGCATCTGCATCAGCGCAAAGAGCGCCGGAGCGTCCGAGACCCTGACCTCCCGCAGCGTCACCCGACTGCCGGCCAGCACCGGGAGGGCGTCGCGCCACGAGACCGCCAGCGGGCGCCCCGTCGCGTCGTGTCTGGGTAGCTGAATCATCGTGGCTCCGTGGCGGTGTCAGGAGCCACTCACCGGAAGGGAACCGTCAAACCCCAGGCGAGATTTTCTCCCCAGATCAGGTGCTCACCCCACACCACGTTCTCGCCCCACACCAGGTTCTCACCCCAGACGAGGTTCTCACCCCACACCAGGTTCTCACCCCAGACGACGTTCTCGCCCCAGACAAGGTTTTCACCCCAGACCAGATTCGTCCCGTTCAGGAAGCGTTCACCCCAGACGACGTTGAGGCCCCAGACCGGCAGGTTGTAGAAGAGGGTCTCTCCTCGCACCACATCGCGGCCCCAGAGAATGGTCGACGCCCACCGATACTGGACGCCGCCAATCACCGTCGTGGCACACCCGGTGACTGCCTGGTTGCCGAAGAGCGCGTCCACTGTGGTGGGACCAGAGACGACAGTGGTTTGACCAGGCGCGACAGGTCCAGGCTGCTCCGATGGGGGACGGGGCCTGCTGCCCGTTCGTGGACACGCCGTATTCAGGGTCGTCCACTTCGTGCGGAGTTCCGTCACCCGCGTAGACACCGTGGACAGCAGGCGCAGCGCACCCTCCCCGTTGATGCTGCCGGTGCCCTGCGCCAGCAGGTCAAACGGTCGCCCGTCTGCCTGGTTGAGTCGGAGCGCCGTGTACTGAAGGGCCCCCTTGGCCAGGAAAGGGGTCAGGGTGGGCATCCGCTCAATCATCAGTGCCACGACACCCGACGCCATACCCGCGGCCATGCTGGTGCCGGTCAGTCTGAGGTACGAGCGGTTGGCCGTGCTCCGGACAATCAGTTGCGGATAGGCCCGGGCGATCGTGCTGTTCACCGCCAGTTCGGACACCAGACGGTGCCCCGGCGCCGTGATGTCGGGCTTCGCGTACCCGTCGTACCACGATGGCCCACGCGAACTGTAGTCGGCCACCACATCGTCAGCCCGTCCAATGGTGCCCCGATGGTCGTAGGCTCCGACGGTGATGGCCGATGGCGCGTTGCCGGGTGAGGTGATGCCTGCGTATCCCACCCGTCCCTTGGCATCGGCACCGTAGTTTCCGGCAGAGACTACGACGACGATGCCAGCCCTGATGGCCGCTTCAACGGCCTGCACCATCGGGTCGGTCGCGGCAGCCTCGAAGATGGGATGCCCCAGCGACAGATTGATGACACGAATACGCAGGCGCTGCCGGTTGGCGATCGCGTATTCGATGGCGGCGATCACGATGGAGACCGAGCCACTGCCATCGCTCGTCAGCACCTTCAGACCGACCAGATTGGCGGTGGGCGCCACCCCCTGCACGGCCCAGTCAGCGGTCTTCTGCTGACCCGCCACCAACCCGGCCACGTGGGTGCCATGACCATAGTCATCATACGGAGCGGTCCGCGTAGCCAGGCCGCGGGTGAAATCGACAAATTCAACGATCCGCGGCGACAATGCCGCTGTCCGCGCGATGCCCGAGTCGATGATTGCCACCGAATCCTGACCACCGCTCGCCGTGGTCAGCAGTCCCATCGAGCCCAGGGCCGAGTTCGACACCGCAAGGTCCGACGCAGCGGTTGACGTTTGGGGAGTCCACCCGGACGCCGAAGCCTTCACCCGCACATCGGCCGAGCAGCGGATGGTAGCAATGGACGCGCAGACAGCGGCCATCTGCTGAGCCGTCAAGGCCGCCAGCACGGCATCAATGGACGGATGGGCAGCGGTGACAATGCCCGCTCGCCGGAGCTGCGCGTGCAGCCAGGGCGCGTATCCTCGCCGGGCCGCGATAATCAGCCGACCCGGTCGCCCCGACACCATCAGCTGGTAGGCCACCCGGTCCATCTTGGCGGCCAGCGTCGTCACCGTCTGCGAAGAGACCGTCGCGTCGGGCAGGATGAAGCCGGGCTGAACAGCCCCCGGCTGTGGACTCGAGCCTCCCTGAAGGACGACACCAGCGGTCACCGTCTGGGCCCGACCGGCTACTGGCAGCGCGAACAACGAGACCGACAGCAGCAGCGGTAGCCAGGCTCGCAGTTTCATACGCGCGAAGTGTGCAAGAACTGCGCCGCGGATGAATCGCGCGTTCCCTCGCGACCCCGGATGAAATTGTGAGCAAGGCGAGCGACTTATGCCAGGGGCGTCATGTCATCCCTGTGTCGCCACACGCACGCTGGGTCAAACCGCTCGCCCCGAAATGACCCGGAGTGTCCCCTTTTGCCCCTTAGTCGATGGACCACCGGAGCAAGACGGAACCCACCGTGAACCCCGCACCGACCGAGGCCAGCAGAATCAGGTCGCCCTTCTTCAGCCGCCCCGTCTCGACCGCCGTGTTCAGCGCCAGGGGAATCGTCGCGGCCGTCGTGTTCCCGTAATCCTCGATATTGATGATGACCTTCTCTTCCGGCATGCCGATCCGATCGGCCGCCGACATGATGATCCGTCGGTTGGCCTGGTGCGACACAAACAGGTCCAGTGACTCAGCCGTCACGTGGTTCCTGGCCAGAATCCGCTCGCAGACGTCTCCGGTGTTGCGTACCGCAAACTTGAAGACCGTCTGGCCGTCCTGCCGGGCATAGTGCAGCCGCTGGTCGACGGTTTCATGTGAGGCCGGACGCAGACTGCCACCCGCCGGCATGCACAGCGCCGGCCCCCCGCTGCCATCCACCTGATGCTCGAAGTCGAGAATCCCCAGGGCCGGGTCTTCCGAGACGCCCAGCACCACCGCCCCGGCCCCATCACCGAACAGCACGCACGTCGTCCGGTCGGTGTAATCGATGATGCTCGACATCACGTCCGCCCCGATCACCAGCACGTGCGTCGCAGCGCCCGCCGCCACCATCTGGCTGCCCACCGTCAGCGCGTAGGTGAAGGCCGAACACGCCGCCGACAGGTCAAATCCCCACGCCCGCGTCGCGCCGATCTTGTGCTGCACCAGACACGCCGTGCTCGGGAACAGCATGTCGGGCGTCACCGTGCCGACAATGATGAGGTCAATGTCGGCGGGGGTCAGCCCCGCCTTGCGAATCGCCTCGAGAGCCGCCTCTTTCGCCAGATCACTCGTGGCAACCCCCGGGTCCACGATATGCCGCGTCCGAATACCCGTCCGCTGCATGATCCAGTCGTCCGAGGTGTCGACCAGCTTCTCAAGGTCGGCATTTGTCAGCGTGCGCGGTGGCACGTAGGTGGCCAGACTCTTGATCGCAGGCCGACGAATCGGCACCGCCCCCGCCAACTGCGACCGCAGCATCTCGCTCAAAACAGTCCCCTTCCGGGCATCGCCCGATCAAAATACGAATAGGTCCGCGCCGTGGCCATCCGCCCCCGTGGCGTCCGCTCCAGCAGGCCCAACTGAATCAGAAACGGCTCGTGCATATCTTCGATTGCATCGGGCTCTTCACTGGTCGCCGCCGCCAGCGTATTCAGGCCCACGGGACCTCCCCCGAATTTGTCGATCACGGTCAGCAGCAGCCGCCGGTCCACCTCATCCAGGCCCGCCGCATCCACTTCGAGCAGCCGCAGCGCCGCCTGCGCCACATCGCGCGTCACGCGCCCATTGGCCCGGACCTGCGCAAAGTCACGCACCCGACGCAGCAGCCGGTTGGCCACGCGCGGCGTGCCTCGCGAACGGCTCGCCAGCTCACGCGCCGCGTCATCATCCATGGGCACATCCAGAATACGAGCCGACCTCCGGACAATTTCCTCGATGTCCTGCACCGTGTAGAAGTCGAGCCGCTGCACAATCCCGAATCGCGCCCGCAGTGGCGCCGTGAGCAGCCCGGCTCTCGTGGTCGCACCCACCAGCGTGAAGCGCTCGACGGGCACCTTCACGGACCGGGCGCCGGGCCCCTGGCCGATCACGATATCCAGCTCGAAGTCCTCCATGGCCGGATACAGAATTTCTTCGATCACCGGAGACATCCGATGAATCTCGTCAATGAAGAGCACTTCTCGTGGCTGAAGATTCGAGAGAATTCCTGCCAGATCCCCAGGTTTCTCGATGACCGGGCCCGAGGTCGTGCGAATCGGTACCCCGAGTTCATGGGCGATCACGTACGCCAGTGTCGTTTTGCCGAGACCCGGGGGGCCATAGACCAGCAGGTGGTCGAGGGCGTCGCCGCGCTGTACCGCCGCTTCGATCGAGACCTGCAGGTTTTCGCGCACGCGGTCCTGCCCGATGTAATCATCGAGGCGGCGTGGCCGGAGGCCGGCCTCATAATTCGCGTCATCCTCCGCTTGCGCCGGGGAGACCAACCGGGGATCCTGCATCTCGGTGTCTTCAGTATCGCGTTATGACCGCGACAGGGCCTTCAGTGCTGCCCGGAGCTGTTGCTCGAATGGCCATGTGGTCCAGTCCTGCACCTGTGCGCCAACCACCCGGTCGACCGCCCGGCGATCGTAGCCGAGATTGACGAGGGCAGAAACCAGGTCGTCCCGCTGTCCCTGCTCGCGCGGAGCTGCCGCCACTCCGGTGCCCGTGCCCAACTCCTTCAGTAACCGGTCGCGCAGTTCCAGCACCATTCGCTCTGCAGTCTTCTTGCCGATCCCGGGGATACGGGTGAGCCTGGCCACATCCCCACGCTCGAGAGCCGCCACAAATTCCACCGGCTCAATCCCCGAGAGCACACCCAGCGCCAGCTTCGGTCCGATGCCGCTCACCCCGAGCAGTCGCTCGAACACCACCTGCTCGGCAGCCGTCAGAAATCCGAACAGCGCCAACTGGTCCTCACGCACGTGCGTGTGAATCCGCAGGGCGACGGCACTGCCCTCGTCTCCAATCTGGTAGAAGGTCGAGAGCGGCACGGCCACGTCGTAGCCGACCCCACCCACGTCGACCACCACGCGCTGGGGCTGCTTCTCGTGCAGGCGTCCGCGCAGGAAGGCAATCATCGCGACGTCGGGCGATAGTCTCGCCAACTCGTGGGGGGAGACGAGGGACGGGACCGACGGTCAGCGACGGCATCGGGAAGCACCGGGGGGCGCCCCCCCTGCTGATGCAGATGACAAATCGCCACGGCCAGCGCATCGGCCGCATCGTGGGGACGCGGCACCGCATCCAACCCGAGCAGCAGGGTCACCATCTGCTGCATCTGCGCTTTCTCCGCCCGGCCATATCCGACGGTCGACCGCTTCACCTCCGCCGGGGTGTACTCGAACACCGGCAGCCCGCATTCCACGGCCGCCAGCATCGCCACCCCTCGGGCGTGCCCCAGCTTCAACGAACTGCGCGCGTTCGACGACACAAACACGTTCTCAACCGCCACGCAGTCGGGACGGCACTGCTGCAGTCGCTCCGTCAGCCCGCGGAAGATGATCTGCAACCGCTCGGCAAACGTCGGCGCCGACCCGGCGTCGATGGCCCCGCACTGCACCAGATGATGCCGGCGACCATCGCTGGTCACGCACCCGTAGCCGGTGCGATCGGAACCCGGGTCGATGCCGAACACAATCACGCGAGCGACGCCTCTAGCTCCTTCTCCGAAATATCGAAGTTCGACCACACATGCTTGACGTCGTCGTGGTCATCCAGCACGTCCATCAGCTTGAGCATGTGGGAGGCTTCCTTGCCTTCCAGCTTGATGAAGTTCTGCGGCAGCATCGCCACCTGCGCACTGGCCGGTTCGACGCCCAGAGCCTTGATGGCGTCCTTGACGGCCTCGAAACTGGAGGGGTCGCACAATACTTCCCAGTGCTCGCCGTCATCGCGCATGTCGTCGGCGCCGGCGTCAAGGGCCGTATTCAGCAGCGTCTCTTCGCTGGCCGCTCCCTTGTCGAGCACGATGTAGCCCTTCTTGTCGAACATCCAGGCGACCGAGTTGCTCGAACCGAGATTCCCGCTGTACTTCTCGAGCAGGTGACGGATTTCGCCGACCGTGCGGTTCTTGTTGTCCGTCAGCGTTTCGATGATGAGGGCCGCCCCACCAGGGCCATAGCCCTCGTAGGTGATTTCCTCGTAGTTCACCCCGGGCAGTTCGCCCGTGCCACGCTGAATGGCCTTCTTGATGTTGTCCGACGGCATATTCACCGACTTGGCTTCGGCGATGATCGTGCGCAGTCGCGGATTGGTGGCGGGATCACCGCCACCATTGCGCGCTGCCACCGTCAGTTCCTTGATAATGCGCGTAAACACCTTGCCACGCTTGGCGTCGGCGGCGCCCTTCTTGTGCTTAATCGTGTGCCATTTGGAATGGCCAGACATGGGAGTGCTCCAGAGGCTGAGGTTGAACGGACAGCAAAGTTTATCACCGCCGGCGCGCCAGCAGAATCCACACCTCTGCTCGCGGATCCCAGGGCCCGCCCTGATAGTCGCCCAGCGTGGCCGTCACCTCGAACCCGGCGAGTTCCAGGCGCCTGGCCATCTGCGGCACCGAGAGCGTCCGGAAACTCAAGGTAAAGGCATGCCGACGGGCGGCGCGTCCCCGTCCTTCGACAAAGACCTGGTCGAAATGCGTCAGTCCCCGACGGGGGTCCTGTCGCACCGACTCCTTGAGAGTGACCCAGGGCCCACGGCTGCCGCGGCGGCCCCGCAGCGTCACCCGGTCGCGATACTCACGCCATGAGGGCAGGTCGGCCACCAGTTCCAGCCCCAGTACCCCGCCCCGAGGCAACACCGCCGCCACCGCCTTCAGGGTGGTGGACAGATCCCGCTCGCTCAGCAGTGACTGCAGCACCCCGTAAGGGGCCAGCACCGTCTCGAAGCTGGCACGCCGGAACGGCAGGTGCCGGATGTCTCCAAGGATCAGGTCGGCACTGCTGATGTGCGCCCGTGTGAGTCGCGCTCGGCCGCGGGCCAGCATGGCCGCCGAACGGTCGAGACCCACCACATGCGCGTGCCCTTCCCGGGCCAGCGGCACCGTGACCCGACCGGTGCCACACCCCAGCTCGAGTACCCGCCCCCCACGCGCCTCCACCAGCCGGCGCCAGAAGGCGAGGTCGCGCCGCCCGAACGTGCGGGCGTTTTCCCAGTCGTAGAAGGGCGCGTAGTCGTCCCAGCCGTCGTGGCCGCTCGGAGCCGTCGTTCGTCGAGGCGCCATATCAGGTCCACGGCAGCTCAACCTCGCCGCGCCCCTGGCGCTCGGCAAGGTCGGGCAGCCCCGACAGAATTTGGATCACTTCCTGCGGCAGGTCGCGGGCCGTGAACGTCTGCAGCGTGACACACGCCGCCCGAACCACGCCCTCGGCCAGCAGGGTATTGGTGGCATCATCACGGATTTCGAACTGGTGCCGAAGCCGCCTCGGATTCTCCACGACCGTCTCGATGCCGATGCGCACCTGTTGGCCCGCACGGGCGGGTGCACGGAAGCGGGCAGTCACGTCGACGCGCGGCATCGCAAACCCGAACCGCTCGAGTAACGACTGGCGGGCCTGTCCGAGCGATGCAAACAGCTCCTCTTCGGCGTCTTCAAACATCCGAAGAAAATTGGGGAACCAGGTGACGCCCGCCGCATCGGTATCCGACCAGTGCACCTTCTTTCGAATCTGGAAAAACGGCATCAGCCCTCCGTCACGCAGTCGTATTCTCCCCCAGTTTCCGGAAGGGGAACCCGACCGCTACACTGTCAGCATGACCCGCGAGTGGAACGCCGAGGCCTACCACCAGGTGTCGTCCCCCCAGACCACCTGGGGACAGCGGGTGCTCGCGCGACTGATGCTCGACGGCGACGAGCGCGTGATCGACGCCGGCTGCGGCTCGGGACGCCTCACCGGCGACCTGCTCGATCGACTGCCGCACGGGCAGGTCCTGGCGATCGACCGGTCGTGGAACATGTTGCAGACCGCCCGTGCCAACCTGCGGCCATCACACGGCCATCATGTGCGGTTTGCCCAGGCGGCGTTGCCCGCACTGCCCGTCGTGGGGTGGGCCGACGTGGTGTTCAGCGCCGCCACGTTTCACTGGGTCAGCGACCACCCGGCCTTGTTTGCGCATATTCGGTCCGCGCTGAAGCCCGGGGGACGTCTCCATGCGCAATACGGGGGGGGACCGAATCTCGCCAGGGCCCATGCGCTGGCGACGTCCGTCATGCGCGAGGCGCCCTTTGCCGAATACTTCAGGACCTGGCAGGAGGTGTGGACCTTCTCGACTGCGGAAGAGGCCGCCCAGCAGTTGACGGGCGCGGGGTTCACAGATGTCCGCGCCTGGTTGGAGCACGCGCCAACGCTCCTCGCATCGGCTGATGACTACCGGGCATTCATTGCCACCGTCAATTACCGCGCCCAGGTGGCGGCGTTGCCGCCGTCCCTCCAGAATCCGTTCCTGGATCGCATCACCGAACTCGCCGGCCAGCAGGATGAGCCATTCCTCCTCGACTACTGGCGTGTCAACATCAGCGCAACTCGGCCATCCTCTGCACCATGACGCACCCTTCCGTGATTCGCCCGGCAGACCATGCCGTGTTCTCCGCCGACCGCATGGGCAAGGCCACGTTGTATGCATCAGCCCACGTGCTGGTGGGCATCAACGCCTTCGAGCCTGGACAGCAGCACGCCCTGCACGCACACCCGGGGCAGGACAAGGTGTATCTGGTCGCCGAGGGCGAGGGGATGTTTCTTGTCGAGGGTGGCGAGTGGCCCATGACCGCCGGAGACCTGCTGGTGGCACCAGCCGACGTGCCGCATGGTGTGCACAACACCGGCACCACCCGACTCATCGTGGTCGCCATTCTGGCACCAGCACCGGCGGCGCACCGCTAGCGCAGCGGTGGCACAGGCACACCGTGTTGCCTGACCGCGAGTCCGCGGCCGCGCAGGAGGGACACCACGCTGTCGCGGCCCACGAGATGACCCGCACCGACGACCACGAGACACCCCTGACGTTCGCGCACGCACCGCTCGATGTGTGGCACCCATGCGCGATTGCGTTCGAGGAGGAGACGTTCCTCGAGCCCAGGAAGTGCGTGCATCGACGGCCTGAGCAGCGACGCCAGCCCGTCGGCGTCACCCATCCGCCAGCGCGTCACCATCGTCCCGACATCGCGAACGAGGGCTTCGGCCTCCGAGACCATTGCGGACAACAGCAGCACCTGTTCGTCTGTCGCAAGGCCGTCGAGCCGTCCGATTTGGTAGTCGACGGATTCCAGCGCGCGCACAGGCATGCCCGCCGCCCTGGCCTTGTCAAAGAAGTATCGGTCGATGCCCTTCGCAGGGTCGTAGCCTGCCTGGGTGAGAGTGGCCGTGCTCAGCAGGATGGCGACCATCCACGGCTTGAGCTGCCGGAGCATGGTCATCGGAAGTCCTGACGTGCCGGCGAGAGCCGTGACCTGCGCATACTGCTGAGGGCTGATCAGGCGCTGCAGCGTGGTGCCCTGAGGCAGCGTGGCCTTCGACAGCATCTGCATCGCCAGTGCCGGTTCGGAGGCTTCGTCGAGAGGAATTTCCTCAACCAGCACCTTCGAATGCAGAAGTGCCT
>JBIIDF010000377.1:0-2800 GCA_044238535.1 Vicinamibacterales bacterium | reverse complement strand
CAGCCTGGCCGGGACCGCCGCCGTGTTCCAGGCGCGCATGAAGCACATTGCCGACACCGTGCCCAATGGCAACGGCCGCCTGCTGCTGCTGCCGGGCCTCGGACACGTCCCGCATCTGGAAGATCCTGGTCGCACCTACCCGCCGCTGCTGGCATTTCTGAAGGAAGGACTCGCGGCGCGCTGACGTGCACGGCGCCTGAGAACGACGTGACGGTTCCGCGCGACGGCTCGCCTACTGCGAGCAGCGCGGAGCCGCCACTGACTGACCGGCCATGACGGCCGCCCGGTAGGCAGCGATTTCCTGCTCGCACCGCGACTTGTCGGCGCGCTGGACGACCTTGAAGAGCGCCCATCCGGCGAGGCTTGAGAGCGGCGCGGGGGGAGACCGGTAGGCGAGCGGAGTCCACTGGGAAATGAAGTCGCTGTGCGTCGGTGCCCCGAACGGTGTGGGCGCGCCCTTCCGGATGTCGAACCCCTGCAGGATGTCGATGCGGGGGGCCGCCCCGAACACCTGCACCTGAAACTGCAGCTTGAGCCCTGTCCCGTTCTGCTGTTCCCGTGCCTCCGAGACACGCAGCCCCTTCCGGATTCTCGCCATCGACACGCCGAGGCGATCGGGGTCGAGTGGCACGACCGGTGTGTCCTGCGCGGCGGGAGCCGTCGCGTCTGCACCCCCTGCGGCCGTCGTCGACTGGGCCCAACCGGGGGCGGTCAGGGCCAGGAGCATCGCGAGGTTCAGCAGCGCGCACCGCATGCGCACATTATGACGGGTTCGGGGGCAGGCTGGTCTGGGCGCTCCGCATTGGCAGGCCCACGGCGTCCCGCAGGCACCGGTGTACGCGCGTCACGCCCTCGGTCAGGGCCGCCGGGCCGGGCTGCAGAATATACGCGGACTTCACTTCGTAGAGATGTCCGTTGCGCACCGCGGGAATCGCGTCCCAACCGGGCCGTGCCTTCACACGTTCGGGCCTGAACGGTTTTCCGCACCACGAGCCGAGAATCACGTCGGGTTGTGCCCCAATCACGTCCTCGCTCGTGACGATGCGATCTCGCGCCAGTGCAGCACACCACCGGTCAGGAAAGATCGGTGCGCCGCCGGCGATCTCGACCAGTTCCTCCACCCAGCGGATGCCAGAGATGAGCGGCTCGTCCCACTCCTCGAAGAACACCCGCGGACGCCGGGGCAGTGCGCGCGCCTGGGCACGGATGTGATCGAGTCCGGCGGTCAGTTCCGCCACCAGCGCCTCACCCCGCTCGGCGACCCCCACGATGCCGGCCAGCACACGAATCATCTGGAAGATGTCGGCGACGGAGCGCTGGTTGAACGTGAACACCGGATACCCGCGTTTGACGAGCGTCGTGGTGATGTCGGCTTGCAGGTCGGAGAAGGCCAGAATCAGATCGGGCTGCAGGGCCTCGATCTTGTCGTAGCGGGCATGCAGGAATGACGAGATTCTCGGCTTCTGCCTCGCCTCCGGCGGACGCACCGTGTAGCCACTGACGCCGACGACCCGGTCGCCTTCGCCGAGCCGGTAGAGCGTCTCCGTCGTTTCTTCCGTGAGGCAGACGATGCGTCGGGGATATGTCATGGGAGTGGTCAGGGATGGAGAGCCGCAGCGAAGCGGTCGATGGCGTCACCCACGCGCGGCCCCGGAACCGTGAGCCACGCACCGGACAGCATGACGAGGCGCCCCTCCCGGACCGCAGGCACAGACGCCAGCGTTTTCCAGGGAGAGAGGTCGGGGGAGACGCCGGCGCGCACGGGGTCCGTCGCCCCGCGGATTTCGAGAATCACGTCCGGGGCTCTGGACAGAATCGTTTCGGTGGTGACCTGTACCGACTCGCGCGGCACGTCGGCGAGCACGTTGCGGCCGCCTGCTGCCTCGATCATGTCATGCAGGAACCCGGTGCCGCCGACGGCATAGATGTTCCGGAGGCTGCCCGGTTCACGACCGAATACGAGCAAGGTTCTCGGGGGCGTGCGACCGGCGACCCGCGCACGCGTGGCGGCGATCTGCTGTTCCAGGCGTCGGGCCAGGGCCTCGGCCTCACGGGCATGCCCGGTGCGCACACCGAGGGCACGCAGCGTGGTGAGGGCATCGGCGAGCCCGCCGTGCCGATAGTCGAAGACCGCGATGCCCGTGCGTGCCAGCTGCGCTTTGAGTTCGGTCTGCGAGCCGTAGGTGACGACCAGATCAGGCCGCAGCGACAGAATCCGTTCCACGTCCGGATCAAGCAGTGCACCCACACGGGGAAGTGCGCGCACGGCCTCGGGCTCATGGTCGAAGCTGCTGACGGCCACCACGTGCGGTCCAGCCCCGATGGCAAACAGCATCTCTGTCAGATTGGGCACGAGGGAGACGATGCGCTGTGGCGACTGGGCGAACAGCGGTGCTGTGACCAGCAGCGTCGCGACCGTCACGCGCAGCACCCGACCGAGACGACGCGTGACGAGGCCCATCATGTGTGTCGCACTAGGAGCCAGAGAAAGAAGGGACCACCGATGACGGCCGTGATGATTCCGACCGGCACCTCGACCGGTGCCAGCAGTGTCCGCGCCAGCACGTCGCACACGACGAGGAACGAGGCCCCCAGCAGGGTCGACGCCGGCAGGACGAGCCGATGATCGGCGCCCAGGATCAGTCGCACCAGGTGGGGCACGATGATGCCGATGAACCCGATCGGGCCACCGAGCGACACGGCGGCGCCGGTGGCCAGTGATGCACTGAGGAAGGCGAGCCGCTGCGCGCGGTGCACATCGACGCCGCGTGAGGCGGCGACATCCTCCCCCAGGGTCAGT
>JBIIDF010000089.1:0-10117 GCA_044238535.1 Vicinamibacterales bacterium | reverse complement strand
TACCACCAGCCGTATAACAGCACGACGAGCCTGGTCGCCGACCTGCCCTTCGGGCGCGGCCGCAAGTGGGGGTCGTCGATGCCGGCGGTCCTCGATGCGGTCCTTGGCGGCTGGCAGGTGGCGGGCATCAACACGGTGACGGCGGGCGAACGCGTGACCCTGCGCTACACACCGACGGCTGCCCAGCAGGTGTCAGGCATCCAGCAGGATTTCCGCGGCGCCAACGGCTACCGTCCGAATGTGCAGGGCACAGTGGTGGTGTCGAACTGGACGGTGCAGAACTACCTCAACCGCGACGCGGTCATCATTCCGACCGACCCGAGCCAGCCCTTCGGCAACGCGACGAGGAACAGCGTGGCCGCCCCGATGTTCTGGGGCGTCGATTTCCAGGCGTCGAAGCGGTTTGCACTGTGGGCGTCCAGTCAGCTGGAACTGCGTGTGGAAGCGTTCAACCTGCTGAACCGGTCGAACTTCCGTGCGCCCAACGGCAACCGCAGCAGCGTGGCCTTCGGCACCATCACGGCCACCTACGATCCCCGCATCGTGCAGGTGGCGGCGAAGATCAGCTTCTAACGCACCGTCAGGCGGCATCGCCGGGCACGTCGCCCGGCGGCGCCGCTGCCTCGAGGGTCACCACATCGCCCGCCTGAATCTCGCCGTGGTCGAGAACTTCGGCGAAGACGCCGCCGGCCCACGGCGCACGCAGGCCCTGCTGCAACCCGGGTGCCACCTCATCCATTCGCTCACACGGCTTGGTTTCTCCGTGCACCAGCAGTCGGCAATGGCCGACTCTCAGTATCTGTCCCCGACTGCCTCGCAGGTCGAGTCCGCTGACGAGCAGGTTGGCGCGGCGTTCCACCGGGTCGATGGGCCCGGCCACCCCGGCCGTGATCGCGGTCCAGGCTTCCAGCGAGAGCACCGTGACCTGCCGGCGTCCGCCCTGATTGGCGTTGCCTGCCAACCCACGGCGGGCGACCAGCGTGGCTCTGGGCGCTTCGTCCATCGGCCCGCCCTTGGCCCGCTTGATCCAGATTCGCTCGAGACGACCGTGCATGGCCTCGGATCATAGCGGGGAACCTGTGGTCTGTGACATCCGGAGACACAGTTTTCTCTCCGAAATATGGTTCACTGGAGGGCTACAGACATGCGTCGTTGCCTTGAGTGTTCGCGGCTGCTGAGCTGGTCGCTGGCGGGGGTGTTGTGCCTGACGTCGCCGGCTCTGGCGCGGCAGGACAGCGCTGCCCCGTCATCTCCCCCCGCTCCTGCCCAGGTGGGCGGCGTCACGTTGCTCGGCCCTCCGCCCCCTGAACCCCCGGCGGTCATGGTGCGCGATGCCTCCGGGCAGGTCACCGTGCGGACGATGCGTGTACCGTCGCCGCTGGTGATTGACGGCGTGCTCGACGAGGCCCCGTACCGCGACGTGCCGCCCATGACCGACTTCGTGCAGCAGGAGCCGGCCGAGGGGAAACCTGCCACCGATCGCACCGAGGTCTGGGTGTTCTTTGACGACAAGAATCTGTACGTGTCGGCGAAGATGTATGAGGAGTTTCCCGAGCGGCGCGTGACCAGCGACATGCGTCGCGACAGCAACAACATGTACAACAACGACCACTTTGCCGTGGTCGTCGATACGTTCTACGACCATCGCAACGGCTTCGGTGTGTCGACCAACGCCCAGGGCGGCATGTTCGACTATGTGGCCACCAACGAGCAGCCCAACAACAATTGGAACGGCATCTGGTGGACGCGCACGGCCGACTTCGACGGCGGATGGTCGACCGAAATCGTTATTCCGTTTCGCTCGGTGCGGTTCCGTGAAGGCTCGACGGTCTGGGGCATCAACATGCGCCGCATGGTGCGGTGGCGCAACGAACTCACATTCCTGAACCCGGTTCCCCGAGCCTGGGGGCGTCGCGGCCTGACCAAGATCTCCTCTGCCGCCACCATGGTCGGGCTCGAGGTGCCATCGCAGAAGATCAATCTCGACATCAAGCCCTACGCGCTGGGGTCGCTGCTCACCAACAACCGCGCGAACCCGCCCGTCACCAATGACACCAATGGCAACTGGGGCGTCGATGCCAAGTGGGGGATTACGCAGACGCTCATCGCCGATCTGACGGTGAACACCGACTTCGCGCAGGTGGAAGACGACGAGGCACAGGTCAACCTGACGCGTTTCAGCCTGTTCTTCCCAGAGCGGCGCGACTTCTTCCTCGAAGGGCAGGACATCTTCGCGTTTGGCGGCACCGGCGGTGGTGGCGGTGGCGGTGGTGGCGGCGGCGGTGGGGGTGGCGGTGGCGGGTTTGGCCCGAACAACACCCCAATTCTGTTCTATTCGCGCCGCATCGGCCTCGATTCCGGTGCGATTGTTCCCATCAAGGTGGGGGGGCGTCTGCTGGGTCGCGCCGGACCCTACAACGTGGGCGCGCTGAACATGGAGACGGGCGAGGTACCGGCCATCGGCAAGGCGGCAACGAATTTTTCGGTCTTCCGCATGACGCGCGACGTGCTGAGCCGCAGCCGCATCGGGGTCATCGGGTCGGCGCGCAATCCGTCGGCACTGGGGTCGCAGGCCAGCTATACCTTCGGCACCGACGCGCAGTTCCAGCTGTTCGATAACGTCAACATCCAGTCGTACTACGCGCGCACCGATACGCCGGGCGCGACCGGCGACCAGAGCAGCTATCGCACGCGCTACGACTGGAATGCGGACCGGTGGGGTGTGCAGGCCGAGTATCTGAACGTCGGCGACGGCTTCAACCCCGAGGTAGGCTTCCTGCGGCGCAAAGCGTTCAAACGGTCGTTCGGACAGTTCCGGTTCAGTCCACGGCCAAAGCAGCCGTCACGGGTGCGCCGCCATTACTACGAAGCCAGCCTCGACTACATCACCGGCGTGACGCACCAGCTGGAGACGCGCGAGGCGCAGCTGTCGTATCGCGTGGAAACCAACGGGGGCGACTTTGCCTCGGTTGAGGTGACCAACAGCTACGAAGGCCTCACCGCTCCCTTCGCGGTGAACGCCGGCGTCACCGTGCCCGTGGGCAACTACACGTTTACCCAGACAAGGGCCAGCTACTTCTTCGGTCCCCAGCGCCCCATCAACGGCGGACTCAACGTGGCGTACGGCGGCTTTTTCGGCGGTACGCTGAGCGAAGTGTCGTGGCGCGGGCGCGTCGAACTTGGCGCACGATATCTGCTCGAGCCCAACGTGTCGTGGAACCGGGTCACCACCCAGTGGGGCAACTTCACCACCAATCTCGTGGCGAGCCGCTTCACATGGACGATGACGAACCGGCGGTTCTTCTCGGTGCTGGCGCAGTATCAGTCGGCGACCAATTCGGTGACCACCAACGCGCGTTTCCGCTGGGAATACATCCCGGGCAGCGAACTCTTTATTGTCTACAGCGACGGTCGCAACACCCTGAACCAGGGGTTCCCTCAGCTCGACAACCGGTCGTTCATCATCAAGGTGACGCGCCTGCTGCGCTGGTAGCCGGCGTCCTCGCGAACCCCAGTTCCCGGGCAGCCCGTGCGCGCCTCCAAGCCTGCTAGGTGTAGGTCACGTTGATCAGGCGGTCGCCCGTGCGCATGTCGGCCTCGAGCAGCGCCAGCAGTGCCCCGGCCACAGGCCCCGGGCGTCCGTCCCCGATGGGCTGGCCGTCCCACGCCACAATCGGCGCCACCTTGACCGAACTGCCGATGAGCAGCATCTCGCGGGCGGCGCGTGCCTCTGCGACCGGAATGTCGCAGACCTCGACGCCGGCCATCCGCCCGTCGGCCACCAGCTGTCGTGCCAGATCGAGCACGCGCAGGGACGTGCAGCCCTGCAGAATGTGATCGAATGTGGGATGGCGCAGGACGCCATCGGACGTGACAAACGCGACGTTCATGTTCGAGCTTTCGCCGACGTGGCCCTGTGCGTCGATGAACACGCCGTTGTCGACGCCTGCGGCCTTCGCCTCCATCTGCATCAGCACATTCGGCAGGTAATTCGTGCTCTTCGTGACGGCGTAGAGTGCGGGCTTGATGGGATAGGTGGTGGTCATCACCTTGAGCCCTTCCGTATACCAGCGGTCGGGATAGGACAGGCCGGGAAAGACCATCACGAAAAATCCGGGCGCCGCCCCCGCCGCCGGGCTGAGTTCGAGGCTGCCGGGCCCCGACGAGAGCCAGTAGCGGATGGCCCCGTTCCGTGTGCCACTGGCGGCCACGGTGCCGACAATGATGTCCCTCATCACCTCGCGCGAGGCGGGCATGGTCAGCTTCGAGTGCGCAGCGGATCGTTCAAAGCGATCGAGGTGTGCCTCGAGGTCATAGATGCGGCCGTCCACCAGACCCGCCGTGTCGAAGATGCCATGGCCGCGATGCACCATGTGATCGTCGAATGGCAGCACCATCAGTGCCGGGTCGGTCACGACGCCGCCGAGCTGGCTCGAGTAGAAGGCCGCATACTTCACCGGCTGCGACTGACGCAGCGACGACAGGGCACTGAGCACGCGGGCGGCATCGAGCCGTGGCAGGGAGGGAACGGTCATCGTGGCTCGACTCTAACACGGGGCCGCGGGTTACACTGAGCGCGCGATGTTCACCACCCTGATTTCCCCCACGGACCTTGCAGCGCATGCCGGCGACCCGGCGTGGGTGCTGCTCGATTGCCGGTTCGACCTGACCAACCCGGATGCGGGTCCCGCGCTCTATGCGGCCAGCCACATCCCCGGGGCCCGCTATGTGCATCTCGACCATGACCTGTCGGGAGCGAAGACCGGCAGCAACGGGCGCCATCCGCTGCCGTCGATCGACGAGATGGCGGCACGGTTCGGCCAGCTGGGCATCGGCCCCGGCGTTCAGGTGGTGCTCTACGACGGAGACATCGGCATGTATGCCGCGCGGGCGTGGTGGATGCTGCGCTACCTGGGGCACGAGGCGGTGGCCGTGCTCGATGGGGGCTATGCGCGCTGGGTGGCAGAAGGGCACGCCGTGACCACCGAAGTACCGGCCACGATGACGCGGGTCTTCACACCGGCGCCCCGGGCTGACTGGCGTCTGAGCGTGTCCGACGTGCAGGCCGGTGTCGAGGGTGTGCTGGTCGACGCACGGTCACCCGAGCGGTTCCGGGGCCTGAATGAAACGCTCGATCCGGTGGGGGGGCATATTCCCGGGGCGTGCAATTACTTCTTCCAGCAGAATCTGACGCCCGAGAAGACGTTCAAATCTCCGGAGGCCCTGCGATCGCAGTGGACGACGCTTCTGGCGGGACGCCCGGCGAGTGAGGTGGTGATGTATTGCGGGTCGGGCGTGACCGCCTGCCACAACCTGCTGGCGCTGGAAGTGGCAGGGCTGTCTGGAGCGCGAATTTATCCCGGATCGTGGAGCGAGTACTGCGCCGATCGCTCGAGACCCATCGAAACCTAGCGAGCGGCCCGCAGCGCGACGATGCGCGCCTCGAGCGGGGGGTGCGTCGACAGCAGGGCCATCCAGCTGCCCGCCCCGGCGATCTTCATGGTGGCCAGGGCCGGCTGATCACTTTCGATCTGCTGCGTGTGCTGCTGCAGGCGCTGCAGGGCGGCAATCATCTTGCCTGAGCCCGCCAGGGTGGCGGCACCGGCATCGGCCCGGAATTCACGGGCGCGCGAGAACCACGCCACGACGACCATGCCGAGGACGCCCA
Source organism: Vicinamibacterales bacterium (assembly GCA_044238535.1). Classification (GTDB taxonomy): domain Bacteria; phylum Acidobacteriota; class Vicinamibacteria; order Vicinamibacterales; family UBA2999; genus VFZN01. Next base: position 4,449 of record JBIIDF010000089.1, on the reverse strand, counting down.
GCACAACCTGCAGGACCATGTAGCTGAGGAAATACACGGCGCCAGAGGCGCGCTCGTCCACGGTGTTGCGCAGGATATTGGCGATGATGCGGGCGAAGAACATGACAAAGGCATTGACCACACCCTGGATGAGCGTCATCGTCACCATGTCCCCGTTCTGGATGTGCGCCACTTCGTGCGCCAGCACCCCTTCCACTTCGTCGCGGCTCATCGTGCGCAGCAGGCCCGTGGACACCGCCACGAGACTGCGGCTGCGGCTGGGGCCGGTGGCGAAGGCGTTGACCTCGGGTGACTCGTAGTAGCCCACCTCGGGCATCGGCAGGCCCGAGCGGTCGGCCAGCTGCCGGACCGTGGCGTGCAGCCAGTCGAGGTCGGCGTGGCCCGTGCGGCCATCGACGAGCTCGACGCCCATCGCGCGCTTGGCCATGAAGCGGGACATCTGCAGGGACAGGAAGGCCCCGCCCATGCCCCAGAACAGACAGAACACCAGCAGGCCGTCAAGCCCACCGCCCCCCGTGATGCCCAGCAGGCTGAGCACGAGCGACAGCGTCAGCATGATGGCCAGGTTGGTCACCATGAACAGCAGGATTCTCTTCATAGCTCCACTATAGACCGGATTGGCTGCCGGTCAGGCGCCGCCTAGCGGACGGGGGTGTACCCCTGGGCCAGCTTCTTGCGGGCGGCTTCCACGTCCCGATGCAGGACGAAGAGGGCGTCAGCGTTCGCGGCGTTGCGGTCGGTGAAGTTCCAGGTCTTGCCGCCCTTCTGCTTCACCCGAAGATTTTTCTCCAGGTAATCGACCGAACGTCTCGATCTGGTCGTACGTCAGCTTGAAGGCATCGCTCTTGTTGGTCGTCTCGTAGGTGAGCCCTTCGAGCGTCGCAATCAGGGTGCCTTCGCAGCCGCCACCCATGCCGTGCTTGTGCGCCACGGCCTGCCGCTTGTTGAGGCGCACTTCCTTGAAGCGCATCGACACGTCATTGGTGCCCACCGTCAGGTCGACGGAGCGTTCGATGCCTTCGTAGCCCTCGGCGGTGAGCTTGATCTGCTTCGACCCGGGTTCCAGATCGGCCAGGCGCAGCGGGGTGGTGCCGACGTACTCGCGATTGATGAAGACGGATGCGCCCGGGACGTCGCTCTCGAGCACCAGCGTGGCGGTGGTGGCAGCGGCGGGGGCGGCGGGGGCCGCCGGCGTCGGGTCGGTGGCTTCTGGCTCAATACGCCGGCGTGCGGCGGGCCGCTCGGCCTCGCGCGCAGGCTCGGAGGCCTTCGCCTTCGGAGCGGTCGGCCGTGCCGCGGGCGCCGGCCTGGTGTCGGCCGCGGGGGCTTCTTCGGCAGGCGGAGCCGAGTCGCGCGTCAGGACGAAGTATGCACCCGCTGCAAGCACGAGTGCGGCACCGGCAATGAGGGCAGCTCGCACACCCCAGATGGTAGCACCGCCCGGAGCGGTGGAGGCCCCGGGCGGTCGCGGTATCAGTTCCCGCCGGAGGAGGGCGGGACGATGCCCTTCAGGCGCATGTAGGTGACGAGGTTCCCGTAGTGCTCGTAGCTGTGTGCGGTGTTGAACGCCAGCACACCGAGCCTGGTCGACGGCCCGAGGAAGAACTTCGTCATGTCCATGCCCGACGTATCGGTCATCTTTTCCATCACGGCATCGCAGTAAGCAATGGAGTCATTCAGCGCCTTGACGAGGCCAGCCTTGGTGGTGATGGTTTTTTCAATCCCCGCCTGCGCGGGCTTCTCGCCGGCGGCCGTGGCGCACAGGCCGAACTGGGAATCGGCAATGTGGCCGATGAGCTGGCCGAAGGACCGCACGTCGGGTGTGGGCTTGAAACTGTAGACGTCCTCGGGGACCTTCTCGGCCGTCTTGGCCAGGCTGCCCTTGAGGCCGCGGAACCCCGCAGCAATGGACGTCGTCATCGGGTTGGCCGGGGTCTGGGCCGAGGCAACCGAGGCCAGCAGCAGGGCGGCGGCGGTGAACGACAGCAGGCGTGTCATCATGATCTCCTTGGGGAAGCGGAAACTCGTGCGTCTGAGGATTGTGCCACGGACATGGCCCCTGGCGGCCGCACTGCTGGGCGCAACCCTGCTGGTGTCGTGCACCCTCAGGCAGTCCCTCGCCGCCGTTCCCCCTGCACCGCTCACGCTCACGCTGATCGATGCCCTCGTCTGGCCCAGCACGCCCGGAGGCAGTGGCCGGTCCGATGTCATCGGGAGTCTGTCGGGGCTGACCCGTGACCCGCGCTCGGGGCACTACGTTGCGGTGATTGACGATGGTGCGCTGTCTCGCGTCGCCGGGTTCGACATCCAGTGGAATGGACGCCTGGAGGTGACTCCGCGGTTTGTGATGCCGACGCGTCCTGGTGCCGGTGTTGATGCCCGTCTGGTGCAGCACGCGGACCTTGAGGCCATTGTCGCCCTGGGCGATGGGCGGTTTGTGGCCACCGAGGAAGGACACCGGTTTCAGCCGCCGCCCGGACTGGCGGGGGCCGTGTCGGGCCGGGGCCGCGTGACGGGCGACTGGCCCACGTCGTTCCTGACCCTCACGGCGGATGGCGTTGTCGCACAGGTGTGGCCCTGGGGTGTCCCGTTTGGTCTGGGCGATGCCTCTGGCGGTGTGCGCGACAACCAGGGCGCCGAGGCGCTGGCGCGTTGGCCTGATGGTCGCCTGGTCGCCGGGCTTGAGCAGCCGCTGTATCGCGATGCCCCGGCCTCGGCCCGAAACGGCCGGCCGTTCGGTGGGGGCCAGGGCGGACTGTCGCGACTCGTGGAATGGCACCCGACGGCGACGGGCTGGCGCCTGGGGCGCCAGTGGGCCTATCCGCTCGCGGCCACGCCACAGCGCGAGGGCTACACAGGCATCTGCGACGACGGCGAGCTGGGGCTGGTCGAGTTGCTGGCGCTGGATGCCGACCGCCTGCTGTCGCTCGAGCGTGCGTGCCTCATCAATCCCGAGACCCGGCGCGTTCGGAACGTGATCCAGATCTTCGAGGTGCGCCTGGACGAAGCCGACGATGTCTCGGGCCGCTCGCTGCTGGGGGCGACGGGTATTCGCATGGCCTCGACGCGGCTGGTGCTCGACCTCGACACCGTGCGCGCGTCGTTGCCCGAGGCGCTCGCCCTGCTCGACAACTTTGAGGCGATGGCAGAGGGCCCCACACTACCCGATGGACGCCGGACGGTCGTGCTGGTGTCGGACGACAATTTCCGTCAGACGCAGGTTACGGCGTTTCTGCTGCTGGCGTTGTCGTAACGGGGGCACCGTTGGTGTCGGGCATGAGCTTGTAGCCGATACCCCTGACCGTCACCAACAGGGCGGGTTCGCCCGGGTCATCTTCAATGTAGCGGCGCAGTCGCACGATGAAATTGTCGATGGCCCGTGTATCGGTGTCTTCGCGCAGGGCCCACACATCCTCGAGGATGGCCTTGCGTGACACCGCCTTGCCGGCCTTCCGGATGAGATAGGCCAGCAAATCAGATTCCATCTGGGTCAGCTGGTGCGTCGTGGTCCCGACCCTCAACTCGAGCGCGTCGAGATCGAGGGTTCGCCCGTGGAAGGTCAGCACGGGGTGACGGACGCTATCCGTCTGCGGACGCTGCGCCCATGCCCGCCGGCGGAGCAGTCCGCGGATGCGAGCGAGAAGGATGGCCAGTTCAAAGGGCTTGGGCAGGTAGTCGTCGGCACCGGCCTCAAAGCCCTGCAGCACATCGTCAGACCGGCCGCGAGCGGTGAGGATGAGCACCGGCGTGTAGAGACCGGCCTCGCGCATGCCCCTGACGACGTCGAATCCGCTCAGGCCCGGGAGCATCACATCGAGAATGACCGCGTCGACCGAGGGCCCGGCGGCCAGCAGCCGTTGCAGTGCGCGCGCGCCGTTGTCCTCGATGGTGACCGCGTGGCCATCGGCTTCGAGATTGAAGCGGAGGCCTTCGGCGATGTGGTGCTCGTCCTCGACGACGAAGAGATGGCTCATGCGTGTGTGCGGGGCAGGACGAGGGAAAAAGTGGCGCCTGTGCCGGCCCCCTGGCTGCTCGCCGTCACCTTCCCACCGTGCTGCCGGGCGATCGCCCGAACCAGAAAGAGGCCGAGGCCCGTACCCTTGACGGAGTACTGCTTCATCTGGAACCGATAGAAGCGGTTGAAGATGCGCGACAGCTGCGATGGCGGAATCCCGACGCCGCGATCGTGCACCTGCACCCGTACGTGTTCAGCATCCGGGGACGAGACGTCGACGCGCACCATGACGCCGTCGGGCGAGTATTTGACAGCGTTGTCGAGCAGGTTTGACAGCGCGGTCCGCAGGTCGTCGGCGTCACCGACGACGGTCGCTGCCGACCCCGTGACCTGTACCTCGAGGGTCACCGCCGCGTCGGGCAGGCGATGGCGGAGGCGTGCCGTGTCGACGCACTCCTGCGCGAGCGTGGCCAGGTCGACGGGGGCGCGCAGGA
>JBIIDF010000376.1:0-2814 GCA_044238535.1 Vicinamibacterales bacterium | reverse complement strand
ATTGGTGATGACGTACTGCTCGTAGTTGAACGAGAACCCCGCCTCCAGCAGCAGCTTGCTGCTCAGCGTACCGGTGTACTTCGTGGCCGACGAGTTGTAGATGGGCGACGTCCAGATCTGCGACGAGGTATTCGGGTCGTCGCCGGCGTTCATGCCGTGGCCTCGATACTTGTTGATTTCGTCGTAGTAGGTCGCAATCCGGTGCTTGGGAGAGATCTGCCACGTCAGACGCAGCATGCCGCTTTCGATCGTCTGGTCGTCGACACCCGTCTCGCACTGCAGCGCCCCGCTGCGGCAACCCGCGACGGCGTTCCGATACGAGATACCCTGGGGGGCCACAAACGTGTCTGCCACAGGGGCATACACGCCCCAGGCGCGGCCAGACGCAAAGAACCACACCTTGTCGCGCTTGATGGGGCCGCCGATGGCCAGATTGAAGTCGTAGATTTTTTCGACACCTGGGCCGTTGCGCAGGCCCCGGCTCTTGATGGCATCCGTCAGGTTGTCACTCTGGAACGCCTTGTCAGTCCACGCGCCGAAGAACGTGCCCGCGAACTGGTTACCGCCGTCCTTGGGCACGATGTTCATGCGAACGCCGCCCGGCGACACATCAGCACCAGCACCGCTGGTCTGATACGACATTTCCTCCATCATCGCCTGGTTGAAGTACTGCTGCACCGCGCCGTCGCCGTCGAGCCCGTTCACCATGAGACCGTCGACGGTCACAATGTTGTTCGCCGAGGTGAGACCACGGGTCGACATATAGGTTTGCTGCATGCCGCGCGAGCCGCCCACGTCGGGCACGTTGAGCGACACCCCGCTCACGAGCTGCGCCAGGGCCTGAATGTTGCGCCCGGTAGGCACCTGATCCAGCACCTCCTGAGTGATGACCTCGACCTTGGCGTTACTCGAGACGTCCACCGTCGGCGAGGCGCCGGTGACCGTGATCGATTCCTCAAGGCCACCCACTTCCAGATTGGCGTTCAGCGTGGCGTTGAAGTCGACACGCAGTTCGACCTTTTCCTGCCGCACCTGCTTGAAGCCGACCAGCGTGAAGGTCACCGTGTAGGTGCCGGGCCGCAGGTCGACGATGCGGTACTGGCCGTTGCCGTCGGTGACATCCGTCCGGCTGCCTTCGATCAGGACCGGACTCGACGCTTCGACTGTGACCCCCGGCAGCACCGCGCCACTGGTATCTCTGACTGTGCCCGCAAAGGATGACTGCGCCCAGGCCGTGACCGGCCCCGCCAGCATCCCCAACACCCCGAACAGACACGCCCACCGTCGTCTTGCCATGTGACTCTCCTCCCGGAAACCACAAAAAGACCTGGTCTTGCGCTGATACGAGGGTGCACAGTCCGCACCCGGCTGGCCTTCGGACATCTGGCGTCCGGAGCCTTGCGGAGGGAGATATCACAGATTGTCACTGCGCGCAACGAATGATCAGGGAGTGGCTCTTCGTGCCATCGCCAGATTCGCCCGGGCATCCTCGAAGCCCGGGCGGAGGCGGAGGGCCAGCTCGAACTGGACGATGGCCTCGGGCAGCTTGCCCTGCGAGGCGAGCGCAATGCCGAGGTTGTTGTGGGCTTCGGCATAGTCGGGCCGCGCGGCGGTCGCGGCCGACAGGGCGACGATGGCCTCGGCATACTGCCCCTGTTCCAGAAGGAACACGCCCAGGTCGTATTGGGTATCGGCGTCGCCGGGGGCGAGCGCGGTGGCGGTACGCAGATGTGACAGTGCCTCGGTCGGTCGCCTCAGGTCAGCCAGCACCTTGCCGAGATTCAGATGCGCCCGCATCGAGGACGGGTCGAGGGCGACGGCGGCCTCGAATTCCTGAACGGCGTCGGTGAATCGCCCCTGCTCGTAGAGCGCGAGGCCCAGGTTGTTGCGGGTGCCTGCGGAATCTGGCTGTCCCTGCGCGGCGGCCCGCAGGTGTACCGCTGCCTCGTCTGCTCGTCCCCGCGCCAGCAGCGCATTGGCGAGGTTGTAGTGCAGGTCGCTGTCGTCAGGGGTCAGGGCCAGCCCCTGCCGGTAGACCTCGATCGCGGCGTCGACGTCTCCAAGAGCGCGCAGCGCCACGCCAAGATTGCTGTAGGCGGGCGTGTAGTCGGGCCTGATCGCTATCGCCCGCCTGAGGCGTGTCGCGGCCTCGGCGTCGCGCCCGCGTTCGTGCAGCGCCGCACCAAGGTTGTTCTCGGTGATGGCGCGGCTGCGGTCGGCCGGCAGCAACGGCCAGTGGGAGGCGACCGCGAGCAGCATCGCCAGTCCCAGCGCGGTCAGCACCGACGGAGACGGCCACGCACGACGGAGGCGTCCGACGCCGTCCAGTGCAGCGCCGGCGCCGATGATGAAGAACGGTACCAGGGGTAGACGGTAGCGCGCCAGTACGTAGAACGCCACGGTCGACGCCGCCAGCGAGGCCGCCAGCAGTGCCAGCACACCGACGCGGCGCCTCGACGGCCACAGGCACCATGCCCCGAGCACGGCCAGAGGAAAGAGGACGCCAGGGTGCATCACCGGGCCCAGCACCCGCAGGGGCCACGACCACTCGGCATACGACTCCTGGCTCTCGGTGTCGACCGCCTCGCGGGCGTTGACCAGCAGCAGCGCCTTGCGCGCCATGAGGGAGGCCCAGGCCGCAGGGTCAGACGCGATGAATGCCAGAGCCCGATCGCGCCAGTAGGCTGATACCTCGGCCGGTGAGAGCACCCGACCCGTGACCTGCTGTGCGAGGTCAGTCGCGTCGCGTCGTTCGAATTCCGGAGACCCCCGACCGGGCCGTAGTGATACGTACGACCCGTCGGCACCCGCGTG
>JBIIDF010000375.1:0-2824 GCA_044238535.1 Vicinamibacterales bacterium | reverse complement strand
GCCGGGGGGCTGGCCATTGCCGTGGGGCCTCCTGTGACGGCGCAGGCCTCCGAGGGCGAGGCGGGTGGTGGCCGGCACGCGGCGTCAGCGGCCGAGGCCCCCGCGCGGGTGCAGTGGCGGGGCACGCATGACCGCGCCCGTCGTCTGCATGGCCTGCAGGTCGCGCTGCGCGGTCGCACCACGCGGAAGACGACGATGGTGTCGTCGGTGTTGTTCGGGTAAGGCGATGTTTGCCGTGGTGCAGGCCGACGGGGCGACCACCGTCGAGAGGGTGTGTACAGCGGCCGAAGCCTTCTCGCCGCGCGTGCAGAGGCGGCCGCCGTTTGTGGTGCTCGATGTGTCGGGCATGACGCGGCTGTTTGGCGGGGCGGGTGAAATTGGCGAAGCCCTGCAGGGGGCGATGCCCGGGGCGCGGTCGGTGGCGGTGACTCCGACATGTGCGGGGGCGCTGGTGCTGGCGGCGTCATCACCGGGCCTGCATGTGGCTGACACGGTCGAGGCCATGGCGGCGCAGTTGTCGAGCATCCCCATCACCACGCTTGCAGCGGTGATGGAGGCGTCCTGGGACTGCGATGACACGGCGCGAGCGGGCCGTGCGGAGGGACGCAGCGGGGGGCGGGTGCTGCAGGCGCTCCAGCGGTGGGGGCTCACGACGCTGGGCGCACTGGTGGCGCTGCCCCCCGCGCAGGTGCGGACACGGCTGGGCGACGCTGGGGTGGCGTGGCAGCGGCTGGCGCGCGGCCTCGACGAGGCGCCGCTGGTGCCGCAGGTGGCGGCGCCGGTCTTCGAGCGCGCCCTCGAGCTCGAGTGGCCCATCGAGGGGCGCGAGCCGCTCGCGTTTGTCCTGGCGCGGCTCCTCGACCCGCTCGCGCTCGAGCTCGAGCGCGCGGATCGGGGCGCGGTCTGTGTGCGGACCGCCCTGCACCTGACGACCCGCGCCGTGCATGTCCGCGCGCTGCCGCTGCCGGCACCGCTGCGCGACGCAAAGACCCTGCGCACCCTCGTACTGCTCGACCTCGAGTCGCATCCCCCCGCAGCGGCCATCGACCGCGTCCACGTGCGACTCGACCCTTCGCCCGCACGGGTGCTGCAGCACACGCTCTTCGAGCCGGCCCAGCCGGCCCCCGAACAGATCGCCACGCTCATCGCCCGGCTTACCGCCGTGATGGGCGAAGGGCGCGTCGGCACCCCCGCACTGGCCGACAGCTGGACACCAGGGGCCTTCCGGATACAGCCCTGCGAACTGGGCCCGCTGCCGGCGCCGCGCCGCGTCGCCCCGGTCTCTGCCGTGGCCGCAGCCGCCCCCGGGCACACGGCGTCTCCCTCGGACCTCGCCCCCGATCTGCCCATCGGGTTCCGTCGCTTCCGCCTGCCAGTGCCGGTGCGCGTGCGCGTGCACGAAGGCAGACCTGTGCACCTGCTCTGCGACCGGCCAGGCATTGCCGGCGGCACCATCGTGCAGGCCTCCGGACCATGGCGCACATCCGGTGCCTGGTGGCAGGCGCCCGTCGCCATCACCGAGGGACAGGTGCCCTGGGACCGCGACGAGTGGGACATCGCCCTCGCCGATGGCACGCTCTATCGGCTGCATGTCGAACGCGCTGTCGGCCAGTGGGCACTCGACGGCCTGTTCGACTGAGTCGTCACGGGGCACGCCATGTACGTCGAACTCCATGCGGCGTCTGCATTTTCGTTCTTGCAGGCCGCATCCTCACCAGAGGCGCTCGTCGCCCGGGCGGCCGAGCTGGGATATCCCGCCCTGGCGCTGCTCGACCGTGACGGCGTCTACGGGGCCCCGCGCTTCCACAAGGCGGCCCGTGCCGCAGGCCTGCGCCCCATCATCGGAGCCGAACTCACCATGCAGGCCGCCGCCGGGCATCAGTGGATCCTGCCCGTCCTGGTCGAATCGACGCAGGGCTGGCGTCACCTGTGTCAGCTCATCTCCCGCATGAAACTGCGGGCGTCCAAGGGACACGGCGCCCTGACGCTCGCCGACCTCGAGGGGCAGGTGGGCGGGCTGGTGGCCCTCGTGGGCGATCCGCTGCTGCAGGTCGGGCGCGACGGCGTCGGCGGCCTGCTCGATCGCCTCATCGGTACCTTCGGCCGCACGCATCTCTATGTCGAACTGCAGCGGCACCTGCAGCGCGAGCAAGAAGATGCCAATGCCATGCTGGTGTCACTGGCCGAGGCATTCCGCGTGCCGCTGGTCGCCACCGGTGGGGTGCGCTATGCGACGGTGGCCGAGCGCCCGCTCTGCGATGTGCTCGCCTGCATCCGGGCCCGCACCACGCTCGAGGCCGCCGGGCGGCGGCTGGCCCCCAATGCCGAGCGCCTGCTCAAGGCACCCGCGCAGATGGCGCGGCTCTTTGCCGATCGTCCCGAGGCGGTGCAGGCCAGTCGCACCCTGGCCGAACGCCTCCAGTTTTCCATGCACGATCTGGGCTATCGCTTTCCGCGGTATCCCGTGCCGCACGGCGACACCGAACACGGGTTTCTCTCCCAGATGGTCGAGGTTGGCGCCAGGCACCGCTATCAGCCGTACCACGATCGGGCGCGTGCACAAATCACCCGCGAACTGCGTCTCATCGACACCCTCAATCTCGCCGGCTACTTCCTCATCGTCTGGGACATCGTCAATTTTTGCCGACAGCACGACATTCTGGTGCAGGGGCGAGGATCGGCCGCCAACAGTGCGGTGTGCTACAGCCTGGGCATCACGGCCGTCGATCCGGTGGGCATGGACCTGCTGTTCGAGCGCTTTCTGTCGGAAGAACGTGGCGAGTGGCCCGATATCGATCTCGACCTGCCCAGTGGGCCGAAGCGA
>JBIIDF010000374.1:0-2827 GCA_044238535.1 Vicinamibacterales bacterium | reverse complement strand
CATCCGCTGACGGTCGACTACGCGCCTGGTGCGTCTCTGCCAGCGGTGGTGCAGCAGGCCGTGGCGTCGACGGATGGCCAGATTCTCTGTTTCCTGCCCGGGGCGGCCGACATCGAGCGGGCGCGGGTCGCACTGACGGCAGACGCGGCGCTGCGCCAGGTGGACGTCATGCCGCTGCACGGCGGGCTCAGCGCGGAGGCCCAGGACGCGGCCCTGCGGCCCTCGCGCACACGTCGCGTCATTCTCGCCACCAACATCGCCGAGACCTCCCTGACCGTGCCGGATGTCTCGGTGGTGATCGACACTGGCCTGCAGAAGGTGGCGCGATACGATGCCGCGCGGGCCATCGATGCGCTGGTGCTGGAGCGCATCGCGCAGGACAGTGCCGACCAGCGGGCCGGACGCGCGGCACGACTCGGCCCTGGTCGGGTGTGGCGGCTCTGGGATGCGCGCGACCGCCTGCGACCGTCACGTGAGCCCGAGATTCACCGCGTCGACCTCGCCCCTGTGCTGCTGCCGCTCGTCGCCGCGGGTGAGCGTCCGAACGATCTCGACTGGTTCGATCCGCCAACGGCGGACAGGCTCGATGCGGCCCGCATCCTGCTGATGCGTCTGGGCGCCATTGACGATGACGCCGTGACGCCGCTCGGGCACCGGTTGCGGCAGCTGCCGCTCCATCCGCGGCTGGCGCGTGTGCTGGCAGCAGCTGAGGGCCACCGGGACGCCGCACGGGTGTGTGCCCTGCTGTCAGAGGGGACGCGCGCGAACGCCGAGGGCGCCACCACTTCATGCGACCTGCTGCCCTGGCTCGACCGCTGGCCGCAGGGTGTGCCTCTTCACGTGCAACGTATCGCCGAGCAGCTTGAGCGGATGGGCCAGAACGTCTGTGCCGCGTCCGACGCCATCGGTCGACGCACCTCGACGCCATCACCAGCGCGCCGGATATCTGACGAGGCACTGCAGCGCGCCCTGCTGGCGGGCTATCCCGATCGCGTGGCCCGACGCCGCGAGGGCTCAGCGACCCGTTATCTGCTGGGGTCTGGGCGTGGCGCCCAGCTCGGACGTGACAGCCGCGTGGTTCAACAGTCGTGGCTGGTGGCGCTCGACGTCGCCGCCTCGCAGACGTCAGGGGCTGAATCGGTCATTCATCTGGCCTCGGCCATCGAGCCGGAGTGGCTCACCGGTGCACGTGAGTCCATCCGTCACTGGTACGACGCCGACAGCGACACGGTGAAAGCCGCGCGTGTCGTCGAGTGGGAGGCGCTGGTCATCCGCGAACATCCCTGTGCCCCCGACGCCGCCACGCGGGCGCAACTGCTTGCGGAGGAGTGGATGCGGCGCGCTACGCCCGAGCACGTGACGCAGTGGATGCATCGCGCCGCATTCGCCGGTGTGGCCATCGACCTGTCTGCGCTCGTGCGGGATGCCGCACAGGGTGCCACGTCAGTCGAGGCACTCGACCCGGTCTCGGCGGTTCCGTGGAACGTGCAGCAACGCCTCGCAGCGCACGCCCCGGAGACGCTGCTCCTGCCCAGCGGACGGACGACGCGACTCGACTATCGTGCGGATGGGTCGGTGCACGCGGCGGTCAAATTGCAGGAGCTGTTTGGCCTCGCGGACACGCCCCTGCTGGGGCCTCAGCATGTGCCCCTGGTCTTTGCCCTCCTGTCGCCGGGTGGACGCCCCGTACAGACCACACGCGACCTGAGAAGTTTCTGGACGTCGACCTACGCGGAGGTTCGGAAGGAGTTGCGCGGGCGATACCCGCGCCACCCCTGGCCCGAAGACCCGTGGACGGCGACACCCACGCACCGCACCACCCGCGCGGCCACGAACCGCTGACGCGGTCTGCCCTACTTCCGGGTCATCGTCCAGTCGACGTTCATGCCCATGGCACTGGCGGCACCGGTGATGGTGTCACCCTTGAGCGTGCCCGACATCCCGTAGGTCATGCCGCCGCCGGACGGCCGGTCGCGGTCAATCTGGAATGTGATGCGGTCGCCGTCGACCACACCGTCATCGATCGGCCACACACGCCCGCCCCCCAGGTCGAACTGTCCCGTCAGCGTGGTGCCGTCGGCCTTCAGTGTCACCACCGCCTCGACCGTGCCCATGGGGCTGCTCATGGAGAAATCCCAGGTGCCATCGAGTAGCGCGGCTGCGCGAGGGGCCCCGGTCATGCCGAGGGCCAGCGCGAGCACCAGGAAAAGTCGTGTCATTGGATGTGTCCTCCGTAAACGTCAGACGCCGAACACGGTCACGGGGGTGCTTCGTCCGCGTCGCGGGCTCACCATTGGGCTCGTCCATCCAAGGGACCGACCGATACAGGCCAGGCCCTTGGGGGGACCCGCCTCCTTCCTAACGGGCCTAGCGAGAGGCCTCTTTCGAGTCCACTCGCCTGACGCCGATCACAGTCTGCCCGGGCGGTCCGTCCATCGTGACAATCAGCAGGGCTCCACGGACAGCGGCCATGACCGGATACTGAGACGGCACGACGTCGGTGGTGACAAAACGGGGAGCGCCAAACGTCAGAGGCTGACCGGTCGCCGAGGCAGCCGAAACGATCGCGGCCCGACGGACACCCTCTCGCACCTCGTCCCACGCCACATGCAGACGACCGCTGACCTCAACCGCGACCTGGGGATGCGACGGCTTGGGAGAACCAAGCGTCGGCACACGCAGGCGCGGTGTGAAGCCCGAGGCGCCCTCAAGCACCGCATAAAAGATGCCGCCCCTCGGCGTGGCTCCCTGCTCGACCGTCGGCCACACGGCGTGCACCCGTTCATCCGCATCGACCGCCAGTGCAGGGCCATCGTCGGGGCAGCCA
>JBIIDF010000373.1:0-2828 GCA_044238535.1 Vicinamibacterales bacterium | reverse complement strand
CGATCATGGGCAATACCGTGACACTGCAGTGGGAGTGGCCTGGCAGCGCTCCCGACAGTTATGTCCTCACAGGCGGGCTCGCCCAGGGGCAGACCATTGCGACGCTGCCCATTGCGAGTCGGGCCCCGGCGTTCACCTTTGATGCGCCGTCGGGCGTGTTCTACGTGCGCATCGCCGGCGTCCGAGGTGGTAGCGTGCTGCCGGTGTCGGACGACGTGCGTATTGTGGTCAACGTGCCTGAACGGCCGTCAGCGCCGACGCGGCTGCTGGGGTTGGCGAGCGGCAGTAACCTGAGTCTGTCGTGGACCAACACGGCCGACGGTGGTGCCGCGACCGGTCTGGTGCTCGACGTCTCAGGCGCGCTGTCCGCCTCGCTGCCGCTGCCCGTGACGGATCAGTTCAGCTTCAGTGGCGTACCGCCGGGCACCTACACGTTCCAGGTCCGCGCCACGAACGCGCAGGGCGCAAGCCCGGCCTCGAACCCGGTGACCCTCTCGTTCCCCGGCGCATGCCAGGTCCCGGGGGTGCCGCAGGGGCTGGACGCCTACGTCGTGGGTAACGTGGTCACCATTCGATGGAACGCTCCGGCCACCGGCGCGGCCGCTACGGGGTATGTGCTGACGGTGGGAGGGGCGGTGTCGTTGGCGCTTCCCGTCACGGGTCGGTCGCTCAGCAGCCCGGCACCGCCGGGTACCTACACCTTCAGAGTCGCTGCGCAGAACGCGTGCGGCACGGGCCCGAATACGAGCGTCGCAACGGCGACCATCCCCTAGGCCGGGCGGACCAGGACGACCGGGACCCCGCTCCGGAGGGTCCGGTCGCTTCCCGCTGTCTTGCCTCCCGACCGGCGTCCGCCGGCCGGGAGGCAGATCATCGAGACCATCACCGAAGCAGGGGCGCAGCCGCGATGGGCGCGCAACGCACGGGTAGCGCGGTCGCGACACGTTTTTCGAAGAAGGCAGGGGACGCTGGCGCGCCCGGCAGGATTCGAACCTGCGACCCCCGGCCTAGAAGGCATGGGAACGGCGTTCAGGCGTGCCCCATGTGGCGGGTTCCACGGCAATAGCTGGGCGTCGACGCCACGCCGCCCCGTGGCGGGTTCCAGGCGGTGGGTCATGTCGCCTTGTCTCCAAACGCCCCGCCGGGATGGAACACAAACGGTTCCAGCGAGTGCGTCAGCGCGCGCGTCTATACGCGCTGTCGCACTGACGCACTCGACGGGGCGAGGTGGTGCAGGGCGGCGTTGCGTGAACCGCGCAATGTCAGCACGCGGCCGTCGTCAATGGCGAGGCGCAAGGCGGTGCGAACGGCCCGCGAGGCATGGCCCTCAAGGGCCGCCTCAATCTGCCGCCCCGACAACGGGCCATCGGCCAGCACGGCCAGCAGGTCGGGCACCACGGCCGCGTCGTTGCGAGTGCCCCCGGCAATGGTGAGGCGGCGGCCCGCCGTGGCGAAGGCGAGTTGTGTTTCGGGCACGTTCCCGTCGCGGCCGTAGGCGGCGAAGAATCGCGGCGAGTCTGGGCTGTCGTTCTGGCGCATCAGCCGCCACGCGGCGTCGGGCCAGTCCCGCAGGCGAGAATCGCCCCGTGCCCGTTCGCCGGCATGGCCCAGGGGATGCACAAGCGCACACTCAGGCATGCTGGCCTCGGCCAGCAGGGCATCGAGCGCAACCAAAAACTTGCCGGTTCCGTTGTGTTCACTGAGGCCGAGGGCATCCAGCACGGGCCGCAGGCAATCCATTACGAGGTAGGACACCCGCAGCCGGCGCAGGTGCGTAGCCCAGGCATCGCGCGTGCTGGCATCGGTCAACGCGAACGTGGACAGCCGGCCGCGCAAGAAGATCGGAAGCACCCGGTCGTCGTTCACAATCTGCTGGGCCTGCAACCAATCCAGCCCCTGCCGCTCGGTCATTTCCGTGTCCACAATCGCCACGCAGCCGGGCACGGGCGTCACGCGGTGGTGGCCGAGGAAATCGTTCCCATCGACAAGGCACCGCACCAGATTGCCGGTCAGGGTGGCCTTGCCGGCCTTGAATTGCGCGGCGAGGAGTGCGCGGCTGCCCTCCTGCGGCAGCCCGTCCACGCGGAACGCGACGGTCGGCTGCGCGGTGCGGAGGTGGGTGCGCAGTTTCACGGCCGCCAGCAGAATCAGCGGGCCTCGGGTTTCCGCGTCGAGTTGCTGCTGAGCCTCCCGCTGCACCCGCAGCCGCGTCAGTTCGGCGGCGACACGCTGGTCGTGACTGAGCGGGAGGGCGGCGGCACGCAGGAGGTCGGCCTCGCCGTCGGGCATCGGTGGCAGAAACGGGAGCATCAGGCCGCCGTCGGGTGCCGCGATTGCAGCCGGCGCAGGCGTTCAAGTAACCAGTGAAGCTCCTAGACGATTGTTTGCGACGTGAACTCCACAAACCGGCCGCCCTGCGAACGCTGTTCAAACAGGACGGCCAGCCGTTGGAAAGTCAGTACGGACTCCTCAAACGCCTGATCAGTCGTCAACGCGTCAAGGCCGTGACAGTAGAACCGGGCCATTTCGCGGTCGGTCGGGTTGTCGCCGATAAACACAGCGAAGCACCGCCGAGCGCGACGCATCAGGGTTGCTCCATGGGCACGGCCCAGCGTTGCAGCCCGTTGTCGAGGTAGTCACGAAGGAACCGCAGTTCCCGGCGGCCGCCCAAACGAGCGTGCTGCAGGCGTTTCAGGCGGACTTCGCGGTGGAGCGTCTGCTTTGACACCCGGGCGTACGCGGCAGCCTCATTGGGGAGCAGCTACGGCGACGGCGCGTCGGCCAGCACGACTCGTCGCCCTCGGATGCGCGTAGCGCGCGGAGGGGGT
>JBIIDF010000372.1:0-2833 GCA_044238535.1 Vicinamibacterales bacterium | reverse complement strand
CGATGAGAAGAGCACGATGCTGCCGTGCCCCTGTCCGGTCATGATCTGTCCGGCCGCCTGGAGGGCCACAAAGTTCGCGCGCAGGTTCAGCCCCACGACCTTGTCGAACTCGGGCATCGAGTACTGTAGCAGCGGCTTGCGCACATTCACGGCCGGGGTGCACACCATGCCATCGAGCCGGCCATGCTGCGCGGCGATCCCGGCGAGGCACGTGCGCACATCGGCTTCGTCGGCGAGATCGATACGCTGTGCCGAGGCGTGTCCCCCGGCCGCCGCAATGCGCCCGGCTGTGGCCTCAGCGGCCTCGCGGTTGAGATCGAGGCACACCGTGTGTGCCCCCTGTGCAGCCGTGGCATCGGCCACGGCCTGGCCGATGCCGCTGCCGCTGCCGATGACGGCGACGACCCTGTCCTTCAGCGAAAACATGTCCATCATGCGTGTCTGACTGCCTCCCGTCCTTCGGTGACCGGTGCGGTGACCGGTGACCAGCCCGCCGCGCGATCAGCGGCGACGCACCACCAGCATCACCAGCAATCCCGCCGCCGCCAGTGTCAGTCCTCCGACGTTCGGATTGGTCCACACGGCAGTGCCCGCCTTGCCTGATACCTGCATCGCCAGCACGAAACTGACGCCGCCCGTGATGGCTGCCAACGCCTCTGGCGCTCCGGCGCGCGCCACGTAGAGACCCGCGACGACGGGCACAAACAGACTCACGCCGAGCAGCGTGTAGAAGATGCTGAGCGCGCCGATCACGGTAGGTAACTGCACGGCGAGGGCCACACCGATGGCACTGCCGACGACAGCGGCACCGCGCGCCACCTGCAGCACCTGCCGATCCGTCGCCTGCGGATTCACAAAGCGCCGGTAGAGATCCTGCGACAGCGAGGTCGACAGCATGAAGAGAATCGCGTCACACGTGCTGACCTCGGCCGAAAACACCGCGGCCAGTGCCAGCGCACCGAGCCACAGTGGCAGCGACTCGACCAGCACAGTGGGCAGCACGAGGTTGGGGCTGGCCACGTCGGGGTGCAGCACCCGCGCCGCCATGCCCAGCAGCACCGGCACGAACGCAAACAGCGCCAGCGCCACCGCCTGCACGCCCACGCCCGTGCGCACGGCCTGGGGATCGCGCGCGCCGTAGACCTTCTGCAACAGCCCGGGCGAGATAATGAAGGCTGGGCCGAGCATGGCCAGCAGCGTGATGCCAGAACCGGGTCCACTGGTGTAGAACACGTCGCCGAAGTGCGCGGGACCGGCGCTCATCAGGGCGCCGAGGCCCCCCGCCCTGGTCACCACCATCGGCACCGCGATCAGCAGGCCGGCCAGCAGCACCACCAGCTGCACGGCGTTCACCCAGGCGGAACTCAGCAGGCCGCCCGCCACGAAATACACCAGCATGGCGATCGCTCCGATGGCCGTTCCCCATGCCCGCGGAATGTCGGCCACCACTTCGAGCACGGCGGCCCCGGCAATGAGCTGCCCGGCGAGAATCGCCAGCGTGCCCACCCAGATGAGGGCCGACACCACACCGCGCACGCTGCGGCCATAGCGGAATTCAAGGAAGTCACCGACCGTGTAGAAGCCGTGCTGCGCAGCCAGCCGCCAGATGGCCGGTCCCACCCAGAGGGCCAGCGCCACCGAGCCGATGGCCGCAGAGCCGTTCCACCACCAGGCGCTGATTCCTTCGGTATACGCCAGGCCCGCGGCACCGACGGTTGAGCCCGCCCCGATGTTGGCGGCCAGCACCGTCGAGAACAGCAGCGGTGCCGACAGGCTGCGCCCGGCCACGAAAAAGTCGCTGCTGCCCTTCACGAGGCGGCCGATCCACAGCCCGATGCCCGTGAGAGCGACGGCGTAGACCAGCAGCAGCACCAGGTAGGGATTCGTCACCGTCGCTGCTCCCTCCTACCGCTTCAGGTCGCGCACGGCCGGGATGTTCGGCAGGCCTGTGGCCTCCGTCGCCGCACGCACGATGGCCCGCGCCATCACGTCGGCCGCCAGGGCCCCGATCTGGGAGATGTCGACCGGGCCGTCGTACTGCCCCGTCGCGAGGGAAAACACCGTATCGCCGTCACCCTGCGTGTGTGCCGGAAAAATCGCGCGCGCAAACCCATCGTCGGCCATGAGGGCCATGCGCGTGGCTTGCGCCTTCGTCAGCTTCGCATTGGTGGCCACCAGCCCGATCGTCGTGTTCTCCACAGCCCGAGCCCGAGGACCGGTCTGGCCCGTGCGCAGCAGGATGCGCGCATCCGCAAAGCTGCCGTCAGGATTCCTGATGCCGGCCACGACCTTGCCGGTGTCGGGATCGATGATGTCGCCCACGGCATTGACCGCGACAATCGCGCCGACGCTGAGGCCAT
Organism: Vicinamibacterales bacterium; assembly: GCA_044238535.1. Taxonomy (GTDB): domain Bacteria; phylum Acidobacteriota; class Vicinamibacteria; order Vicinamibacterales; family UBA2999; genus VFZN01. Next base: position 473 of record JBIIDF010000372.1, on the reverse strand, counting down.
TCGGCAGCGTGATGCTGTAGCTGCCCAGGCCACCCTTCATCGAACGTCCTGGGCCGCCCCCTTTCCCCACCGTGGCACCCGCCCCTGCTCCCACGGTACCCTCAGGAACCACGGCCTTCGAGGCCGTGCTGGCGGCGCGGTAGCCGCAGTCGGCGGTCGGTCGGGTGCGCGCGTTCTCACCGACTGGCAGGTCGAAGAGAATCGCGGCTGGCACAATCGGCACGCGCGCGACGCGCACGTCCCAGCCCATCTTCTGATCCTCGAGCCAGCGGACGGCACCGGTGGCCGATTCCAGTCCGAAGGCACTCCCTCCCGAGAGCACCACCGCATTGACCTTGTCGACCATATTCGACGGATCGAGCAGGTCGGTTTCGCGGGTGCCAGGGGCTCCGCCGCGCTGCGAGACACCGCCCACGGCGCCCTCGCCTTCGACCACCACCACCGTGCATCCGGTGGTGCCCGTCGCGAGCGTG